>DATMAH010000227.1:0-2264 GCA_035583735.1 Dehalococcoidia bacterium | reverse complement strand
CGTGATCGGCATCGCTCACCCTCCCCGCGCTGGCGGAGCGGCGCCCGCTCCCCGTGCCGGCATGGCCGCTCCCGCCGCCGCGTCGGCTGCCCGCGCCTCCGCCGCCCGGCCGCCCCGAAGGTTGTGCGCGCGATCGCGAGAGATGTCGCCGGGCTCCGCCGCGACGTACGTGACGCGCAGGCGCGGGCGCAGCGCGCCGTCCGGCAGCCCCGCGAACGAAGCGACGGCGCTCGCCGGCGGCGCCTCATCGTCCGCCTTGATCCGCAGCAGCACGCGGCCGGACCGCAACGCGACGGCGTCGGCGACGAACGCCTCCAGCCCCGGCACCTCGAACGCGCCCAGGCCGGCCGGCGACGTGAAGGTGACGTCATCGGGCGGCGCGCCAACGTCGCCGCCCGGCGATGTCCAGGCGCCGCCGGTCCGGTAGCGGTTCCAGTCGGCCGTGTGCACGTCCCAGTCGGCGCGCACGTTGCGCTCGACCCGCGCGGCCCATGACGCCGCGCCGATGATGCTCGTCGTCTGCAGCAGCAGCGTCGCCGACATGAGCTCGTCGCCCGCGGTGAGCGCGCGGCCCTCGGCTGCCGGCCCCTGGACGGCGAAGCCCAGCAGGCCGCGCCGCACCAGCGACTTCGACCCGCCCAGGTACGCCGTCCCGATGTCCAGCGCCCACGCCGGCGCGAAATCCTGGTCGACGCCGTCGATGAACTGGAATGCGTCAGCGTAGAAGGTCGACTGCGCCATCCGTGCCTTCCTCCCCACCTTCATCCACCACGAGGCGTCCGTGCGCGTCGCTGCTCCGGAGCGCGTGCGTCCGCACCGCGTGCAGCTCGCCGTCGAAGCGCAGCCGGCCGCCGCGCTCGGCGCCGGCAAGCCCGCTGATGCGCCGTGCCAGCGGCGCCATGCGTCCCGGCGCCTCCGTCCACACCTGCCTGATGCCCCGTCCCGCGCCGAAGCGCAGGGCCTCCCGCACCATCAGCACCAGCGCCCGCAGGCGTTGCGCCGGCGCACCGCGCTCGTCGACGACACGCATCTCGCCCAGCGCCCCGCACCCGGCCCGCGCGTTGTAGGCGCACCGCACCCGCGCCACCTCGGCCCCGCGCCCATCCAGCGCGACGACGTCGACGGTATGTTCGTCCAGCTGGCGGGCGTCGGCGCTGAGCGGCTCAGGCCACATGGCGGGCAATCCTCTCCGGACCGGCAGGGCGGGCGCTTGACGTGCGCCATGGCCCCGGCGGCGGTCGACGGCTAGGATCGGCGTGCTTCGGGACAGCTCAAAGGCCGCGTGTCACCCTTCAGGGCGGCCATCCGCGCCCGACGCTGATACACGGGGGGAGGGACGCTCGTTGACATGATCGTGATTACCGCCCGAAGCCAGCCGGACGCGCGCCGGCTCGCGGCCCTGTTCGCCGCGAGCGTCGGCTTCTTCGCCATCGTGGCGGCTGCCATCTACGGCGCGCTCTGGGTCGTCGACAGCGAGCGCGCCGGCGGCAGGGCCCTCCCCGACGTGGCGCCCCAGGTGGACCTGGCGCTGCCCGACGGGATGATCGCCGTGCAGCAGGTCGCGGACGAAGGCGCGTTTCGGTCGCTCGCCGGGTTCACGCCCTTCATCCCGCGGCGGCTCCCGGAGACCACCGAGACCACCGCCGTGCTCGCCGTCACGCTGCCCGACGCCGAAGGCCGCCGCGCCGGCCACGTCCTCTTCGACGCGCGCGAAGGCGGCACCACCGACGGCATCACCGGCCCGATCGTCGTGCTGGTCCAGAAGCCGGGGACGATCGTCGAAGGCGCCGACGAGCTGGCGGAGCTGCGGCCAATGTCGGCCAGCGCGGGGCGCGGGCTCGTGGCGACGGTGCAGTGCGGCGGCCTGGTGATGGACGTGCAGCTCTTCTATTCGCCGCTGCCGGCGGAGGGCGAGACGGCGATCACGCCGGCGATGCGCGAGCAGGGCGACGCGTTCATGTCGTCGTTGCGCGAGGAGTGCGACTAGCCCGGCAGCCGCTTCCAGCCACTGGCGCCACGGATCAGCGCGCGCTGCCGGTTGATCTCGCCTGCGTGATAGAGGTCATGGCTGATCATAATGCTGATGAGCTGCGCCCGCTTCAGCCGGCGTCACGCTCGCGGCGTTGCGGCGGAGCGCCGGGAAGGGGGCGTCGCGGTAGGCCGCGTCCGTCTGGCGCAGCGACGAGAGCGCGGGAAGGCTCCCGCGCTCTCGCTTCGCGTGCCGGGACCAGCGGCTACAGGGCCAGCTTCTCGGCCACCTGTTC
>DATMAH010000226.1:0-3505 GCA_035583735.1 Dehalococcoidia bacterium | reverse complement strand
TATCACGGCCTCCGTGCTCCCTTCGGAGTATCGGCCGCGGGGCATGGAAACGCGACGAGCAGGGGTACGCACCCCGCCGGCGCGCGTTTCCCCGTAGTGGAAGCCCTCACTGCGGCGCATCGCCATGCCCGCGGGCTCCCGCCCGCCACGAGAAGCCCGATATCCGCGCCGGTCCCGCTTGAGCCGCTCCGCGCCGATGGCGAACCGTCCGCGGTGGCAGCCGCCGCGTGGAGCGGCGCCCGAGCTGAACGAGCGCGGCGCGGCCGCGATCACTCGTCGCCCGCGTCGTCGGGGATCGGCTGCTGCGAGTGACCGTTCGAGCGCACGCAGGAGTGGCCCTCCGGATTGACGGGTGCGCCGCAGAGCGGGCACATGGGGCGTCCGCCGGCGATCACCTCATCCAGCCGGGCGATCAGTGCTGCCACCTGTGGCTGCGTGATGCGCGCCCGCAACGTCGCCTCGTCGTCGTCCTCGGCGGCGCTGCCGAGCTCGTATGCGTAGAGGATCACGGTGCCGTCCGCGGCGTAATAGCCGAGGCCCAGCCGCCCGACACGGAAGTCGTGGCTCGCCACGACGGGGAAGTCGGCGATCTCCGCTGGAGGCTGCTCGTCATCGAAGTCGAGCTGCGCCAGCATCTGCCGGAGCGCCTGGCTCAGCGCCAGCAGATGCTCCTTCTCCATCCACAGCGATGCTGACTCGCCACCGGCGACGATGCGCACGCGGAAGGTCCGCTGGCCCGGCTGCCCGAATGCCTGCGCGTCGATGCCGGAGGCGATTCCAAGGTCAATCACGATTGCTCGATCAGGCTGGCCGGACGCCGTTCGTCAGGCTGGTTCTCGTCCATGCGCCGAGTGAGGGGTCAGGATCACGCGACGCCGAAGCACCGTCAAGCGGCGGCCGGCGGGTGCGGCCGCGCGCGCCCAGCTTTACACGTTCGATGCTTTTCGAGTACAACGAAATTGCGATGGCGCTTGAGCGAAAGCTGGTCCTCGACGAGAACGACGCATACTGCCCCGTCCGGGCGACCCTGGCGCTGCTCGGTCAGAAGTGGGTGCCCCACATCGTGCACGAGCTCACGGGAGGCAAGCGCCGCTTTAACGAGCTGGCGCTGAAGGTCGGCGGCTGCAACTCGCGCACCCTGCGAGACCGCCTGAAGAGCCTCGAGGAGCTCGACATCGTCGAGCGCCACATCATCGCCGTCATGCCGCCGTGGGTGGAGTACGAGCTGACGCCGAAGGGGCGTCACCTCGCGGCCGCGCTCGCCGCGCTCGAACGCTGGGGCGAGACGTACATGACGCAGCCCTGCGTCGACGTTCGTTGACTTGCCGGGGCGCTGACCGTAGCGTGTAGCCAGATGACTTCGTCCGTGCGTGCGCCGATCACCTCCTTCCCGCGTGGCCACGAGTTTCCTCCCGCCACCTTCACGCTCACTGCTGATCGCGTTACCGCCTACCTTGCCGCCGTCGGAGACGAGGGCACATACGGCGACGCCGTGCCGCCGCTGGCGGCGGTCGCGCTCGGGCTGGCGGCACTGCAGGAGCGCATCTCGCTGCCGGACGGTTCGTTGCATACGGGACAGGAGGTCGAGCACGAGGCGCCGGTGTCCGTTGGCGCCGGGCTGACCCTCCGCGCGCGCGTCGCGCAGCGTTCAGAGCGGCAGGGGATGGTGATCAGCGTCATCGAGTTCGAGATCGGCGAAGGCAGCGCCACCTGCATCCGCGCGCGTTCGACCATCATGGCGCCGGGCGGTGCATCGTGAGCACAGCCCTCACTCCGGTCGTACGCGTGATCGAGCAAGCGCACGTCGAGGCCTACGCCGACGCCTCCGGCGACCATAATCCGGTGCATGTGGACCCCGGGTTCGCCGCCGCATCGCCGTTCGGGGGCACGATCGCGCACGGGATGCTGGTGCTGGCCATGATCGGCGAGCTGATGCACAACGCGCACGGCGAGCGCTGGCTGGCGTCCGGGCGCCTGAAGGTGCGCTTCAAGGCCCCCACGCGGCCGGGCGACACGGTCACGGCAGCGGGCGAGGAGTCGCGCCGTGACGGCGGCGTCGTCGAGTACGGCGTGCGCTGCACCAACCAGGCCGGCGAAGTCCTCATCGAAGGGCGCGCCACCGTCGCGGACGGCGTGGCATGAGCGAACGGCAGCCACCGCCGCGGCTCTGCTACGCCTGCGGCAGCGCCAACGAGCACGGCCTGCACATGCAGTTCCGCCTGGAAGGCGACCGCACCGTCTGCGACTACAGGCCGCTCGCGTTCCAGCAGGGGTATCCCGGACGCATGCACGGCGGCGTCGTCAGCGCGATGATCGACGAGGCGATGGGGTGGGCCGTCTATCACGCGCGCGAGTGGGGCGCGACGGCGCGGCTGAACGTGCGCTTTCGCCGGCCCGTCCCGCTCGACGAGCCCCTGCGCGTCGAGGCATGGATCGTCCGCAACAAGCACCGCCTGATCGAACTCCGCGCCGAAGTGAGGAACGCCGGCGGCGACGTGCTGGCCGAGGCCGACGGCGCGTTCATGAAGCTCGACGAGCGCTTCGCCCGCGAACTGTCGGACGTCGCCCGCGCCATCGGCCGCGGCGATGCCCCGGAAGTCATCACATGAGCGCGCTGGCATCTCCCGAGTGGCTCCAGGAACGGCTCGGTGATCCTGCCCTGCGCATCCTCGAGTCCAGCACGGACAAGACGCTCTATGACGAAGCGCACATCCCCGGGGCGCTCTGGGTGGACCATTTCGCTGACCTCCTCCGCAGCGGCGACGACACGCGCGGCGAAATCATCACGCCAGAGCAGTTCGCGGGGCTCATGAGCCGCCTCGGCGTCACGCCGGAGATGACCGTCGTCTGGTACGGGGACCGCCACAGCTCCTACGCCACCCGCGGATTCTGGACCATGGACTACTACCAGCACCGGGGCGAGGTCTTCGTGCTGGATGGCGGACGCGAACGCTGGCTGCGGGAGGGCCGGCCCGTGACCGCCGGCGTCGCGGCAGCGCCGCGCGCGGCGTACCCCGTGCCGGTCACCTGGACGGAGGCCAACCACGCGACGTGGGAACAGGTGCAGGCGGCGATCGGAGCGCCCGCCAGCGTCATCCTGGACGTCCGCTCGCCGGAGGAGTACTCGGGCGCGAACCGCAGGGCCGCGCGCGGGGGCCACATCCCGGGCGCCGTGAACATCGAGTGGACGGACGCCACCGCCGCGCCGAACGAGCTGCGGCCGGAGGCAGAACTGCGCGAGCTCTACGAGTCGCGCGGGGTCACGCCCGACCGCGAGATCATCGTCCACTGCCAGCTCGGCGTGCGCGCCTCGCACACGTGGTTCGTGCTGAAACACGTGCTGGGCTACTCGAACGTCAAGAACTACGACGGCTCCTGGGCGGAGTGGGGCAACCGCGAGGACCTCCCGGTCGAGCAGTGATCAGTACGCGCCGATCTCACGCAGCCGCTCGTCGCTGATGCCGAAGTAGTGAGCGACCTCGTGGCGGACGACGTGCGCCACGCG
>DATMAH010000225.1:0-3510 GCA_035583735.1 Dehalococcoidia bacterium | reverse complement strand
CGGCACCTTGGCGTCGACGTAGGCGTCCTGCAGCTTCTTGTGGAGCGCGGGCACGCGGTCGCCCGCCCGACGCGCGCGGAGCACGGCGGTCGGTGGGAGTTGGAGGACGGAGGCCGAGGTCGGGATGCGTGATGCGGGCATAGCCGCCCGCACCAGCGCGGCCGCATCCGCCCGAACAACGTCGACGCGCCAGGCGCCGAGGTCGCCAGAGTACGGCAGCGGCAGCTCGATAGACGGACCAATCGCGGGTGCAACCAGGCGTCCGACGGACACGATGACCTCGGACGGGTCGACGGTGACGACAATGCCGCGCGGCAACTCGATCTCGGCGCCCGTGCGGCCGTGCGCCGCGGCGGCGAGACGCGCGTAGTGTCGCCGGTCGAGCTCGCGCGCATCGCCCAGCAACCGCGTGACGGCGAGGCGGTACGCATACGGCACCACGCCGCGCGGCATCGCGCGCAGCGCTGCCCGGTCGAGATGCACGTGGCCGTCGTCCGACGCCCGCAGGGCCGTGCCGGCGATGGCATCGAGCGCGGCGACGGCGTCGCGAGACTCGTCCGCGACCGCGAGCAAGCGCTCGCGCGCGCCCGGTGCGCCGCGCTCCATCGCCGGGATGATCTCGAGACGCACGCGGTTGCGCAGGAGCGACGTGTCCGCGTTCGTCTCGTCGTCCGAGAACGGGAGGCCGGCTGCACGGCAATAGGCGCGGGTCTCAGCGCGCGTGGCGCAGAGCAGCGGGCGCGCGAGCGTCAGGCCGGATGCCGCGCCCACGGGATACGGCGCCTCCGGCGCCATGCCGCGCAGGCCGTGCAGTCCCGCGCCCCGCATCATCCGCATCAGCACCGTCTCGGCCTGGTCGTCCGCCGTGTGGCCGGTGACGACGACGGTGGCAGCGTGATCGTGAGCGACGCCAGCGAGGAAGCGATAGCGGGCATCGCGCGCGTGCGCCTCGCCCGGCCGTGGCGCCTCCCACACGCCGGTGATTAGCTCGAATCCGTAGCGACGGCAAAGCGGGTCGACGGCGGTGCGATCGCGGGCTGCCGCTTCTTGCGTGCGGAGGCGATGGTCGAAGTGGGCGACGAGCGTGCGCGACGGATCGACGATGCCGGCGTCGCGCAGCAGCGCCGCCGTCGCGACGGAGTCGCCACCACCGGAGACGGCGATGACCACGCGGGACGACGGCGACAGGGAGGGGACGTTCGCGGCGACGGACGCCCGGACGCGGTCGCGCAGAGCCTGCGATTCCATCAGGCGTCATGGTACCGTGGCGCCGCGCGGCGGATGCTGCAGGAGGACGCGATGAACATCACGCTCGACTGGCTGGGGACGGCGACGTTCCGGCTGACGTTCGGCGAGACGGTGGTGATGCTCGACGCCTACATCGACCGCATCGACACGGCGCCGCCCGTCGGCCTGCGCGCCGCGGACATCGACCGCGCCGACTTCATCCTCGTCGGCCACAGCCACTTCGACCACCTCGCCGGCGCGGAGGTGATCGCCACGAACACCGGCGCGCGCATCATCGGCTCCAACGAATCGTGCCGGGTGATGCGCGAGCGGGGCATCGGTGACGACCAGCTCCTGCCGTCGCAGGGCGGCGAGCGCCACCGGCTCTCGGACGACGTGACCGTCCGCGTGTTCCCCAGCGTGCACACGTGCCTGTGGGCGCCCTCGGCGGGCGACGCGTCGTCGCCCATCACCGGCGGGCTGGGGCTCTGCGAGGACGAGCGGGCGGGGCTGTTCGCCGCGGGCAACGACTTCACCCGCGCCTACGCGGAGCACCCCGAGTGGGCGCCGAAGTTCATGGACCACGTGCGCACGTCGGCGGGGAGCCGCCGCGATGGCGGGCCGCTGGTGTACCTGTTCGAGACGCCAGCGGGGCGCATCTTCTGGCAGGATAGCTGCGGCTGCTGGACCGGCATCCTGCGCACCATCGAGACGGACGTCGCGATGCTGGCGGTGACGGGGCGCCCGAACTGCGACGGCGAGCCGTGGCAGGGCACGATGGCCGACTTCATCGCCATGGAGGCCGAGCTGCTGGGCGCGAAGACCGTGATCCTCGGCCATCACGACAACTG
Organism: Dehalococcoidia bacterium; assembly: GCA_035583735.1. Taxonomy (GTDB): domain Bacteria; phylum Chloroflexota; class Dehalococcoidia; order DSTF01; family JACRBR01; genus DATMAH01. The sequence continues at coordinate 1,432 of DATMAH010000225.1, read as the reverse complement.
GCTGGGTATCCCGAACGCGCCGGCGTACGACACCTCGCCGATCCGTGACGCGCTGGAGCGCGCGGGCAGGGCCATGCGTGAGCCCGGATACCTCGAGGGCACGCGCCTTCTGGCGTAAGCGATAGCCGCTGGCACGCTCCTTGACTGCGCCGCCGTGGCGCACGGCTCCGACACAGGCGCTCGCCGCACTCAGGAAGGCGGCCCGCCGCTCTCTGGTCGCATAGCGGCTCTCGCCTGCGCGCGCGACACGTAGTCTTGCAGGAAGGCCGCCATGGTCCGCTGCACATCCTCCCCTGCGACCTTCGAGGCGCGATACATGAGGTACGTCCCGAGGCTCGCGACAGTCGCCGCCGACGCCGCGATCGACCAGCGGAGGCTCGCGCCTTCGTCCATGCCAGCCCACTGCTGCAGCGCTTCGGACGACGCGCCGACGACAAGCGGGGCGGCCGCCGCGCCACAGACCGCGAGCGCGAGCCCGAACGCAGCGAACGCCTGGCTGCGGATGCGGGGCGGCGCCGCCGCGGCCACGATCGCCGTGAGGCCGGGGAGCGCCAGCGACGCGATCATGGCGCCGAGCACCAGCGCGACGATCGTGACCACGGCGGAGGGAGCGGCGAACGCGACGGTCCAGGTCGCGGTGAGGAAGCCCGTAGCATAGACCCCGAGCTTCGCGATGTAGGTGAAGCCCTTGTGCACGTTTCGGTCCGCAAGCGGCCCGCCAAACCAGGTGCCGATGAACGCCGCGAGCGCGAGGAAGGCGAAGGCGACGCCCGCCTGCGACGTCGTAAACCCATACTCGCGCTCAAAGAACGCAGGGAGCCAGAAGACGATGCCGAAGAGCGTGAAGCCGAATGCCGCGTTGGTGAAGATGAGCAGCCGCAGCGTGCGGTTCGCGAAGATGTCGCCGAGCGACGCGAAGAAGCCAGGCTTATCGTCCGGGTCGTGCAGGAATTCGGCGAGCAGCGGGTTCTCAGCGGCCGCGTCGAGCAGGTCGGACTCACCACGGCGCGGCTCGCGCAGGGTCAGCGCGTACAGGCCGAAGAGCAGGCCGGGCAGCGCCGCGGCGACGAAGCCCCAGCGCCAGCCGGCCGCGGCGATGATGCCGCCGCCGACGAGCGCACCGATCACCTGCCCGGCCGGGTTGGCGGCGCGATGGTAGCCCAGCACGCGCCCGCGCACCTGCATCGGGTAGTAGTCGGACAGCAGGCTGAGGTGCGTCGGGGCGATGGTGCCCTGGCCGAAGCCAAGGAGCGCGCGCGTCAGGAAGAGCTGGATGAAGCTGCTGGATGCCGCGGCGAACATGCCCGCACAGCCCCAGATCATGGCGCCGATGGCGAGGATGTTGCGCCGGGTCCAGCGGTCCGCCCAGGTGCCCGCCGGCAGGCTGATGGCGCCGGTGATGAAGATGACGGCGAGCGGCAACAGCCCCACC
>DATMAH010000224.1:0-7566 GCA_035583735.1 Dehalococcoidia bacterium | reverse complement strand
CGCCCGCCGCGGGCGGTGCCGAGCTGCCCGAGACGGGTACCGGTGACTCGAGCGGTGGCGGCAGCATGACGTGGCTCCTCATGCTCGGCGGCGCGGTGGCGCTCGCTGGTGGCGCCGCTGTCGTTGCCGGTACGCGCCGCTCCTAGCCTCACAGGCGAGACGCATGGCAGGGAAGGCGGGGAAGGAATCCCCGCCTTCTTTCGTCCGCCCTCGGCACGCCGACGCCATAGAGCGGAGCCAGCGGGCCGCAGGTGCCGTATATCGACGCTCCATGCAGGCGCTTCGCGTCAGCGGGTCCGGCGCGGCAGCCCGTACAGGCGCCAGTCGTTGCGCGCGTCGATGAGATCGTAGCGCTCGCGCTCGATGAAACGCTCCAGCTCCGGGAATGGCGCGACTGCGTTGTCGGAGACGACGACGTAGGCCGGCGGACTCGCCTCCAGCTCGTCCATGATCTCCGTCTTCGCATCCGGCACGAACTCGCCGAGAAACGACGTGTAGTAGCGCGACGGGTTGAGCGTGTCCGAGGCCACGTACAGCCAGGGGAACTCGCCCCACTGGAACAGGGTGTCGCCACGCGCGTCCCGTTCGATGAGGCCCGTGATGTCGTCGACCGTCTGCACCTTGCCGTCGAATCGCAGCTCGTACTCGTGGTCTGGCATCGTGCCCCAGTGGTGCTCGACGAAGCCGCGGTAGTAGCGGACCGGGTCGAGCTGCTGCCGTTCGTCCAGCGTCGGCCCGAAGATCGCGAGGGCGACGAGCGCCGCGGTCGCGGCTGTCGCGGCCGGCAGCATGCGCACGATGTCGAGGCTCCGCGGCCAGCGCAGCGAAGCCAGCGTCAGCGCGAACGGCGGCGCGGCCTGCAGCAAGTAGTGTGGAAACGCGAACGTGCTCGCGGCGGCGCCCGCGAACGCGAACCCGAGCCACAGTGGCGCGAAGTGCCGCCACGCCAGCGATCCCTGGGCGCGCCGGTCGAGCGCGTACACGGCGGCGAGCAGCAGCGGCACCACCGTCGCGACGCGCACGAGCAGCGGCGTGGCCTCGGAGAGGCTGCTGTAGAGGCCGAGAGAGCCGGCGACCGCGTACACGTACTCGTCGAGCGCGCCCGTGAGCGCGAACCATGCGACGAACGGCATGTGCGGCAGCGCGAATCCCGCCGCGAGCGCGCCGGCGCCGGCGCTCCGGCGTGCCTCGGCCAGCCAGATGAACGTCGCCACGGCGGCCGCGTCCAAGACCGCGACCTGCTTGTACAGCGACGCCAGCCCGAAGAGCGCGCCCGCGATCGCGTATCGAGCGACGCGCTCGTTCGGCGCGCGCCCGGCCGCTGACGTCGCCGCCAGCACGCCGAGCGTCGACGGCAGCACCATGTACGTTTCCGTGAGCGCCAGGTTCCCCTCGATGACCGGCAGCCCGAAAAGGGCGGCGAACACGGCTCCCGCGGCAGCCGCTCGCCACGCTCCGTACAGCCGCCAGGCGATGACGATCAGCGCGAGCTGCGTGGCGGCGGCGGCGGCCGAGGTGACGGCGTGCAGCGCCGCCACGCTCTCCCCGAACACGGCTTGCACCCCCGCATAGGTGAGGAAAATCAGCGGCGGCTTGTTGTCCCACGCCTCCGCGTACAGCATGCGGCCATCGCGGAAGTTCGCGGCGATCGCGGCGAAGATGCCCTCGTCGCCATACCACATCGGCTCCGCCAGCGTCGGCGCGCGCAGGAGCGCCAGCGCGGCGACGGCGAGCGCCGCCGGCAGTGCGCCCAGCGATGCCCTGACGAGCCGCCGCCGGTCGATGCGGGCGCGCGTTGCGGACGAGCCTGAGATCTCCAACGGCCTAAGCCTGACGCTCGCCACAGCCCGTGGCAATGCGCCCGGCCCGGCGGCCGTTGCGATTCCGTCACAGCGGCGCCGGAGCCGTTTGACACGCGCGCCAAGCCGGAGCGGCCCGGCGGCCGTGAACTACGGGAAGAGGCGGAAGGTCTTCCGCCACACCGGGCAGCACCGCGGCCGCCGCGGAGCTCTTGACGGATGTCCCCGGCCACCAAACCCTATAAGATCGAAGATCCCGACTGAACGCGGCCCAGCCAGCGGCGACGAGAACAGACGGTGGGTCCAGAAGCACGTCGAGGAGGTCGAAGAGTACAGGGCAAGTGGATCGCCGTCGCCGGGCACCAAGCTGGCGGCGCTGCTTGAGGAAGTCGACCGTCAGTGTCTGGCCCAAGCCGTACGTCGCGCGGATCCCCGGTGATGTGCGCCGGCGGCCGTACGTCACCGGATGATGTCGTGATATGGCGTCGACCACGCGAATCATCGCGTCGACCTTATGAGGCGGAAGGTGTACCGGCATGAAGCAGACCAGGCGCAAGCGGCGCAGCCCCTACGGCATCCATGACCTCGAGCCCGGCGAGCGCTGTCCCCGCTGTGGCCGTATCTACCAGGCGCCGAACTGGCTGCCGCCGCGCCACGCCAGCTTCGCCATCTCGCGCGCCGTCGTCCACCGCGGCGAATACGTCCCGCTGAGCGAGCGTATCAGCGACCGCCGCGCCGACCGTTGCCGCACGTGCGGCCGCCCGCCGTCGCTCGCCGCCTGACGCACCGCGCGGGGCGGCCAGTCCGAGCTGCCCGCGCGGGCTTCGCGCTCACGCTCGCGTCGGCCTGCGGCGGCATCGAGCGTGGGCACGAGGGCGTGCGTGCGGTGACGGGGAGGGGGCGGATTCCAGCATGCGGCACGGTGCAGGGGTACGTCGCGATGGCGGAGCGCCTGAAGCCTCAGGACCACGCCTGGAACCAAACGACCTGGGACCTGCTGCGGCATCCAGGTCCTGGTTCGAAGCTCCAGGTTCTATGCTCTACTCCGAGTCCCGGGCCCTCGCGACCATCCCCACGGACGGATGAGAGCTGACAACGGACAGCCTACTCCCACCCGTATCGCGCCGACAGGTTCGTGATGTCGAGGTCCGGCGCGTGGCGCGTCAGGCCGAAGCCGTGGCCCATCTCGTGCAGTACCAGCCGCAGCCGCCGCCGCTCGATGTCGGCGCCCGGCGGGATGGCGTCGTTCAGGTAGATGTTCGCGTAGGCGATCTCGCCCGTGCAGTTGAGTGGCAGCGGCGACGGCGGGTAGTTGCATGCGGCGCCGTTGACGTCGTACACGGCCGCGAAGCCGCCCGCGCCCGCCGGGAAGACGTAGCCCGGCAGGGGTGGTGGCTGGCTGTCGACGTAGCGCCGAAACGTCAGCACGATGTGCGCGCCCTCGGGCGTGCGCTGGAACAGCAGGTAGGGCGTGGCCGCGGCGTATTGCCGCACACCCTCCTCGATTGCTGGCGTCCAGCCCGCCCCGCCGGTCTCGTCGATGATGGCGACGCGCAGAGGCGCCCCGGCGCCGTACTCGTAGCCGTTTGCGGGGCGCACCAGGAAGGGGATGGAGCCGCATCCTGCCGCCAGGACGGCGGCCGCGGCGAGCATGGAGGCGGCGACGGCACGTCGCGGCCGGGCGAGGATTTGCGGCAAGGAACGCTGCCTGGCGGGGCAGGGGTCACCGGCGGGGTATCCGGGACGGCTCCCTCCGTCGCCGATCCAAACGCCGTCAAGCAGCCGGAGATTTCAGCCTTACCGCGAGCGTCCACGACTTGATCGCCGATGTAGTTCCGGTGCCCCCCGCCGGCATCGCGGGCATCCGCCGGCGCCGCCGCGGGATCGCGGGTATCCGCCGACCGCCTCAGCCGTCGCGGCCGACGGCGTCAGCCTGCCGCGGGCGTCCGCCCCGGCCACAGCCGATACGCGACATAACCCCAGACGAGCGCGTCCAGTACCCAGTTCGACAGCTTCGTGCCGAGGAACTCCGGCCCGAACTCGGGCGGATAGGGCAGCGCGTCCAGCGCCAGGTGCGACCCGACCACCGCGGCGCCCGCGAGCGCGTCCCGCGCGAGGTCGCGGTGGCCCTCGATGCTCTCCGTCGCCAGCAGGCCCGCGACGCCGGCCAGGGCGCCCGCCGCCAGCGCGAACTCCGCCGTGTGCGTGCCCTGCCGGTGCAGCTTCCACGGGTCGTTGTGCAGCAGCTTGCCGGCGATGATGTCGATGTCCGGCAGGCTCGCCGCGAACGCCGCCGCCATCAACCCGAAGCGGGAGCGCACGCCCATCCGCCGCGCCACCATCATTCCCACGAACGCATGCCCGAACGGCGCCGCCACGGTTGCCCCTCTCGCTGTCACCCCACGGTCGTTCACATATAGCAGCAGCGCGGGCCCGTCGCCCGCGCTCGATGCCATGACCGAATATGCATCGCGCTCACGCCGCGCGCTCTGCGCGCGCTCCGTCCACCGCCGCGACCACCTTGAGCGGCCTGTCCTCGGCGCCACGCAGCTCCGTGTTCACGCGGTCGGCCGCGCGCAGCACCTGCATCTCGATGCCGAGGCTGCGCGCGAGGTCGAGCAACGACTTGCTGTCCTTGGGCAGGCACTTGCCGCCGTATCCGCGGTAGCCGGAGTCGAACACGTCCATGTGCGACCCGCCGATGCGCGGGTCCGCCGCGACGATGTCCTTCACGGCGTCGTAGTCGATGCGCATGCGCTCGCAGACGTCGTACACCTCGTTCGCGTACGACACCTTCACGGCCAGGAAGGAGTTGGCGACGTACTTGGCCATCTCGGCCTCGCTGGCGCGGCAGACGCGCTCGAACGGTGCCCGCGGCAGCAGCGCCATCACGCGCTCGGCGTCGCCGCGGCTTGCGTCCGTGTAGCCGACGATCTGCCGGTCCGGGTTGATGAAGTCGTCGAAGGCCGTCGCCTCGCGCAGGAACTCCGGGTTGAACAGAAAGCGGTGCTGCGGCATCCGCTCCTGCAACATCTCCGTCGTGCCCGGCAGCACCGTGGACTTGATGACGATGCACTTGTGCCCGGCGATCGAGCCGACTGCCTGCAGCAGGTGCCGGTCGTCGAACCCCACGCCGGGCGTGTACGGCGTCGGCACGCAGACGAACACCGTCTGCGCCTCCTCGACCGCGTCGAGCGACACCAGCCCCTTCGGCGGGTCGTACACCCGCACGTCGTGCCCCTGCGCCTCGAGGTACGCCTGGAGCGACCCGCCGACGATGCCGGCGCCAATGATGCCGATCGGTCCCGTCCCGTTATGCCGCTTGCCGCTCATACGCCTCCATGCACTCGTCCACGATCCCCGGCTGTGTGCGCACGGTCCGCAGGCGCGGCCGCTCGCGCACTGCCGTCTGCGGCTCCGACTTCATGCGGAAGAGCACGTCTTCGATCATCCGCCGGTTCCACGAGATCGCCGTCGCCAGCATGCCGACGATGAGGACCTGGCCGCCCAGGAACGCCAGCACCGTGCCGGCGATCAGCGACTGCACATGCCCGTGGCCGCCGCCCATCGCCAGCAGCACGGCGAAGCGGACGAACGGGATGGCGCCGGCCGCCAACAGCAGCGCGCCCAGCGTCCCGTACACCTGCATGGGCCGGTACAGCAGGAAGCTGCGGAGGATGACTCCGCCCGCCCGCACCACATGGCTGCCGATGCTCTTGATCAGCCGCGACGGCCGGCTGACGTGACGCGCCGCGACCGGCACGTTCGCGATGCGCAGCCGCTGGTCGAGCGCGTTGATCAGCGTCTCGTGCGTGTAGGTGTGGTCCGAGAGCACGTTCAGCCGCATCGCGGCCTCCGCCGTGTATGCGCGGAAGCCTGTCGAGACGTCGACGCCGGGGATGCCGAGCGCGCGCTGCATGATGAAGTTGGCCAGCTTGTTGCCGTACTTGTTCGCCGCCCGCATCGGCAGCTCGTCGATGAGCCGGCTGCCGATGGCGATGTCCGCCTCGAGCCGCAGCAGCGGCGCGATCAGCTCCGGGATGCGCGTCTGGTCATAGTGGTTGTCGGCGTCCGTGTTGACGATGATGTCCGCGCCGCGCGTCAGCGCCTCGTGCAGCGCCGTCTTGAACGTCTGCGCGAGGCCCCTCGTGACGCGGTTCGAGATCACGTAGTCGGCCCCCGCCGCCAGCGCCGCCTCCACCGTCCCGTCGGCCGAACCGTCGTCGACGACCAGCACCTCGACCTTGTCGATGCCCTCGATCTCACGAGGGATCTCGCGGATCACGTCGCCGATGGTCGGGGCTTCGTTGAGCGCGGGGATCGTGACGATCAGTTTCAACGCCGGACTCCCTTCCACGTGCGCGACAAGTGTGTCCGGATTTGGCGCCCGCGTCCCTTCGGAAACACCCTGCCTCGTCTCAGGGACGACCCTGAACTGGCCGGACTGGCCCGGCTACCGGCCCGCGAGGTCGATGCCTTCGATCGCGGCCCGCTTCTCGCGCTCGCTCAGCCCGCCGTCGGCATCCGTGACGCGCAGCCGCGTCCCGAGGCGCGACGAGATCGCGGCGGGAAGCAGGCCGGTCGCCTCTTCCAGCGCCGCGTAGTCGCGCGGGCGGATGCTGGTCGAGTGCTCGATCGGCCACAGCCGCGACGGGTCGACCGCGTAGGCGAACATCCTGTCGCCGCCGTCGCCTTCCAGCGTCGCCAGCAGCTCGAACGCGGGATGCGCCGTGAAGTACCAGGCGTACGCGTTCGAGCTGAACGCCACGTCCTCGCCCGTCAGCACGACGTACTCGATCTCGTGCGCGGCGATGTACTCCAGCAGCTCCTGCTGTCCCAGGCCCACCCAGTACTCCTTGCCGGGAAACCGCTGCAGGTGCAGCCATGTGTCGCCGGGTTGCGTGCGCCGCAATTCGCCGTCGCCCCAGCGGAACAGGTTCGAGCGCGCGTCCACCATCGGATCGCGGTCCGGGTCGATGTCGACGCGGACCGTCGGGAGCTGGCGGATCGCGTAACGGCCATCCGTCGCCACGTGCAGGCTCGAGAAGTAGAGGCGCGACGTGAGCACGTTCGCCCCGGGCTCGATGTGCGCCGTCATCCAGCGCGCCACGGCGTCCGTGTACGGGCTGTCCCACGACCCGGCCGACGCGCGCCGTACCTGCTCGTCGCCGTTGTGATCGCGGAACGCTGCCACCTCGTGCGCGAAGAACCCGAATGCCGCGACCGTCGCGATCGCGGCGACCGCCGGCGTCGCCCAGCCGGCGTCCAGGTGCGGGCGCAGCCGCTCCCACGTCCATGCGAGCGCGAGGCCGAGCACGACGTACGACAGGTACACGATCGGCAGGGCGTCGCGGAGCTGCAGGAAGCGGTTCGCCGCGAAGAGCGCGAACGGCGTGAACATCGCCGCTGCGATGGCCAGCAACCGCGGGCCCGCATCGCCGCGCAGGCCGCGCCAGACCGCCCAGCCCCACGAGATGACGATGAGGAAGTACGGCTGTGCCTGCGGCGCCACCTCGGCGAGATAGCGCGGGACGCTGGTGGCGTACTCGTTTGGGTACGGCCATGTCGAGAACCGGGTGAGGCCGTAGAGGATCAACCCCGACCACGCCGCGACCAGCGTCGCCGCCAGCATCGGCGCCGTGCCCGCTGAGAGCCGGCCATCATGCACGCGCCGGAGCAGGAACGCCGCCGCCGCGACCGCGACGACGGCGGCCGGCGCCAGCGCGAGCGCGCGCGACGGCGCGCCGATGAGGAACAGTTCGCCCGT
>DATMAH010000223.1:0-5574 GCA_035583735.1 Dehalococcoidia bacterium | reverse complement strand
GACGCTACTCGCGACGGACACCCCTACCGCGACGCCGACCGCGGCCGGCAACACACCGACGCCGGCAGACTCGCCGGCCCCGACGGACACCGCAACGCCCACGCCGGCCCCGAATGGCGAGAACGGCGATTCATCAGCCGTGCCAACGGCGCCCGCTCCCGGCGCCAGCCCGGATCCATCTGCGCCTCCACCCGCGGCGGCGCTGGAACCGGCCGGGATCATGCCGCCTGCCACGGGAAGCGCCGGTCTCCGCTCCGCAGGCTGACGCGCAGTCGCCAGATGGCACCGCGCCGCCTGCTGACCATGCGCCGGTTTGACACCCCCCTCCCGCCGTCATAGCGTTCCCGTATCGACACCGGGGAGGAATGGCCGTGAGCGAGAGCATCTACCACGACGGCAGCCGCATGCTGCAGGACCGCTTCGACACGCGGCGCCTGGCGGACCGGCTCGAGGAGAACATCGTCAAGGACCACATCGACGGGAAGGACAAGGCGTTCATCGAGCGCATGGACATGTTCTTCATGGCGACGGTGGACGACCAGGGTCACGCCAACTGCTCGTACAAGGGCGGCGAGCCGGGCTTCGTGAAGGTGCTCGACGAGAAGACGATCGCCTTCCCCAACTACGATGGCAACGGCATGTACCTCTCCATGGGCAACCTGGTGAAGACACGCCAGGCCGGCCTGCTCTTCATCGACTTCGAGAACCAGTGGCGCATGCGGCTCAACGGGGAAGCGACGATCGACGTCGACGACCCGCTGAAGGCGCAGTGGCCGGAGGCGCAGTTCATCGTGCGCGTCACGGCGCGCGAGGTGTTCCCGAACTGCCCGCGGTACATCCACAAGATGAAGCTCGTCGAGCGGTCGCGCTTCGTGCCGAAGGACCAGTGCCCGACGCCCGTGCCCGCGTGGAAGGCGGGCGCGTGGGTCGCGGACGTCTTGCCCGAGGACGACCCGGCGCGGCGCGACGACGTGGAAGTGCTGGACCGGTAGAGCGATGGCCGGGGGCCAGCGGACGCCTGGCGCTACCCCGACAAGCACGCCGCCTTCCGTCGGCTGCCGGAGCGCACCCAGGCGAAGAACGCCGCGCTACGCTCGCTCGCCCCGACGTTCGAGCAGGGGCGCCACTGCAACGCGCGCGAGGTCAACGAGGTGATGAGCAGCCGCGCGCGTTGATGGCCCGCACCCGCCCGCGGCGCGAGCTGATTGACGCGGGCTTGATGGAGCGCGGACGGGACGGCAGCCGCTACTGAAGGCCGGCCCACCATCCTGACAGCGGGTAGTCCGCCGGTGCAGGCGGCGTTACACTCACGCACCACACCGCCAGGAGGCCGCATGCCCGACATCCGCGATCTCGCCGAGCGTCTCTGGACGGGCACGCTCGACTCGTCGGAGGCGCACCCGGTCACGGCGCAGTACCGCGAGGGCGACGAGATCCTGCCGGGCGTCCTCTTCTACAAGGGCTTCGCCTCGGCGAACACCATCGATACCGGCGACGCGCTCGTGATGCTGGACACCGGCGCGGTGACCGATACGCAGGCGCTGTACGAGTCGGTGCGCAAGTGGCGGCCGGAGAAGCGGCTGCAGGCCGCCGTCTTCTCGCACCACCACGTCGACCACATCTTCGGTGTCGGGCCGTTCGAGCGGGAGGCGGACGAGAAGAAGCTGCCGCGGCCGCTCGTCTACGGCCACGCCGCGCTCGTCCCGAACTTCGAGCGCTACAAGAAGACGCTGGGGTGGAACACGGCGATCAACATCCGGCAGTTCGCCTTCCCCATGCGCCGGCCCGTCACGGGCGACCAGCAGGGGCGCGTGTTCTCCTGGCCGGAGCAGTACCGCTACCCGGACGTCGCGTACCAGGAGCGCATGACGTTCCGCAGCGGCGACCTGACCTTCGAGCTGCACCACGCGCGCGGCGAGACGGACGACGCGACGTGGACGTGGATCCCGGAGCGGAAGATCGTGGCGCCGGGCGACCTCTTCATCTGGGCGTCGCCGAACGCGGGGAACCCGCAGAAGGTGCAGCGCTACTGCGGCGAGTGGGCGGCGGCGCTGCGCGAGATGTCGGCGCTGGGCGCGGAGACGCTCATCCCCGGCCACGGCCTGCCGGTCTTCGGGGCGGACCGCATCCGGCAGGCGCTGGACGACACGGCGGAGCTGCTGGAGTCGCTGGAGGCGCAGACGCTGGCGCTGATGAATGCCGGTGCGACGCTGGACCGCGTGCTGCACGAAGTGACGATGCCGCAGCACCTGCTCGACAAGCCCTATCTGCGCCCGGTGTACGACCACCCGCAGTTCATCCTGCGCAACATCTGGCGCCTCTACGGCGGCTGGCACGACGGCGAGCCCGACAACCTGCTGCCGGCGCCGCGCGCAGAGCAGGCGCGCGAGTGGGTGGCCCTGGCCGGCGGCGTCGGGAAAGTGCTGGACCGTGTGCGCCAGTTGCGCGACGAGGACAACCTGCGTCTCGCCTGCCACCTGGTGGAGTACGCCGTGCTGGCGGAGCCGTCGAATGCGGACGTGCATGCGCTGCGGGCGGAGGTCTACGGCGCCCGCTCGCAGCGGCAGTCGTCGTCGATGGCGCGCAACATCCTCAACCACGCCGCGCTGGCGTCGGCCGAGGGTAAGAGGGACCTCGCGGGCGAGGCGTGACCGGCCGGCGGTAGCGCCGCGTTCGTCGCCCCCGGCCGGAAGACGATCCCGCCGCATAGGACGGCGGCCCGCCCAGCGCACGGCCCTGTTGCGACGAGGGCCGGAGACTCCCTTCCACGGGCCCTGGCTGTCGTGCCTGCCTCCGGCCGTGCGCCTCCAGCGTCTGGCGCCGGCTCCGGTGGACCTGGTGGACGTACCTATGGATCGACCGGGGCGCGAGGGCGTATAGTACTCAGGCGAGCCGGGGCGGTTCGGCTGGCGGAAGCATCAGCCGATGCTTAGATAAGTAAGCGCTCACGAAGGAGGCGCAAGTCGCGATGGACTCCAAGATCATTGAAGAGCTACGACGAGAGAGTGCGGGCGAAGACCTCGACCTGTCCTGGCTGGAGAAGCCAGCCGCAGAGCGCGGCCTGCGCGTGCAGCCGGGCAAGCGCGGCCTCACGCTTGAAGACATCGCGACCGGATCCTATGGCGAGCTGCCGGACGTGACGCGCAACCAGAGCGGCCGCATGCGTGGCGCGGCGCCGCGGACGGACGCGCAGAACATGCAGCAGCACTGGCCGTTCCGCTCGGCGTCGTGGTCGGAGTCGGCGATGCTGCTGTACGAAGAGGCGGTGCAGCGGCAGTGGTCGTCGGCGACGGACATCCCGTGGACGGACCTGCCAGAGCTGCCGGAGGACCTGGAGCTGGCGATGTCGCAGCTCTGCACGTTCCTCACGCAGGTGGAGTTCATCGCCGGTGACGTGCCGGGCCAGTACGCCCCGAACGTCAGCGCCGAGTACTTCGAGATCGGCATGTTCCTGGCGTCGCAGATCATGGACGAAGCGCGCCACCTCGACGTCTTCCGCAAGCGCGCGCTCGCGAACGGCATCGGCCTGTTGAAGGCGGGTCCGGGCGCTGTCGGCCTGCTGACGGCGCAGGACTTCACGGAGATGACCTCGACGCTGCACCTGGTGGGCGAGGGCTTCGTGCAGTCACTCTTCCGCATGGGCGAGATGTTCGCGCAGACCGAGGTGGACAAGCGCATGTTCCGCCTGGCCGCGCAGGACGAGAGCCGGCACGTGGCGTTCGGCGTCATGCACATGAAGTACGTGCTGGAGCACGAGCCGGAGCGGAAGGAAGAGATCCACACGTACCTGGACCGCATGGAAGGGCAGCTCGGTTCCGGCAGCACACAGGCAGGCCTCACCGGCGGCGGCGAGACGGGCGAGGCGCTCGCGATCCTGCTCGGCGGCGGCACCAGCGAGACGCAGCTCCGCGAGGGGTACAACAAGCTGCTGGCGATCCGGAAGCGGCAGGTGAACGAGTACATGCACCGTCTGGAGGTGGTGGGCCTGGGCGACCGGCGCCAGCGCATGAACCCGATGATGCAGATGCTGCTGGACCCGCCGCGGAACTAGCGCCGGCAGCCGCACCAACGCAGCCGCAGGGGCGCGCCAGAGCGCGCCCCTTTCTCACGAAGCGACAGCGAGGGGTAGAGGACGATGGCAGAGACGGACACCCAGCCGCAGGAGGAGCAGAAGGCGCAGGCCGCGCCGCAGATCCCCGGCATCCCGGCGCCGCCAGCGCTCGATATGAGCTGGGCAAAGGTGCCGACGTACCGGCCGCCGCGCCCCAAGATCGGCGACGAAGGCTTCACGCTGCGGCTGGCCGACGCCGGCCCGTACGCCTGGGTGCCCGACCACTGGCCGTACGAGAACGACACGCCGCGTGGCTCCTTCCCGGCGAAGGAGAACATGGGCCTGCCCGCGCCCTACACCATCTACGACAAGGTGGAGGTCTGGGCCGATAACTGCGCCGACCTCTACGAGCTGGGCATCAAGGAGCAGTGGAAGCCCGCCACGCAAATCTCGTGGTCGACCATCGAGCCGATCGCCGAGCACATTGAGGCCGCGATCGACCAGATCGTGTCGAACATCTCCGAGCAGTCGTACAACTCCGCGCAGACGCTGATGGGCCGGCTGAAGGAGATCTCGTACGGCTTCCACGAGGTGAAGCTGTACCTCTCGACGCAGACGTTCGACCACGCGCGGCACCTGGAGGCGTTCCGCAAGCGCGCGCTGGCCAACGGCGGCGGCCTGGGCGTGCAGACGCCCGGCTTCTTCAACCGCACGTGCTATGCCGCCTTCAAGTGGACGGAGTGGGTGATCTACGTGAACATCATCCGCACGTCGTTCCTGCTGGCGATCTGCGAGTTCGGCGACCGCATCGGCAGGTCGCAGGCGGACCGGCAGCTCTTCGACCTGACGGCGAACGACCTGCGCCGGCACCTGGCGTACGGCATCGAGCACCTGCGCTTCTACCTGCAGATGGGCGACGACCAGAAGCGCCGCAACGTGCGCATCTGGCTCGAGCGCGGCGAGGTGATGATGGCCGCGGACCTGCGCCGCGACACCCCGCTGCGCGAGGCGTTCATCCTGGCACTCGGCGACACGGTGGAGAAGGGCAAGGCGGCGCTGAAGGAGCTGCGGCAGGCGCAGCTCCGCAAGTACCTGCTGGCGCTGGAGGCCGCGACCTACACCGGCCACGAGCAGCGCGTCGTCGCCCCGCTGAAGGACGTGATCGAGAACCCGTAGCGGCGCAAAGCAAAGGGCAACGTGCAAGCGGAGGCCGCGGCCTCCGCTCTGTCGTTCGGACACCATGTCCGGGGCGCGCGTCGCTACGCGGAGGCACGAGCTTGCCACACGGCAGCCGCCGCCGGCTCAGGCGGCATACAATGCGTCCCGATGCCGTCGCGAGACGAAGCGCTGCGTCAGTCGTACGACGAGTTCCCGCACGTCGAGGAAGCGTTTCTCGCCGCACTCGACGAGTCGCTGCGCCCGCGCAGCTCCGCGATCCTGTACGACTACGTCGATCGCCTCCAACTTCCGGCAAGCGCGACGATCCTTGATCTCGGCTGTGGCGGCGGCAACCACTCCATTTC
>DATMAH010000222.1:0-2997 GCA_035583735.1 Dehalococcoidia bacterium | reverse complement strand
TCCAAGGGGAGAGGGCGAACGGAGCGCGCCGACACAAGACGCACTGCCCACGACCCACGACCCACGACCCACAACTACAACCCACGACCCACAACCCACACCCACGACCCACGACCCACAACCCACGACCCACGACCCACGACCCTCTCCCAACTGTCAACTGTTCACTGTCAACTGCCAACTGCCATTCCGCTACACTGGCGCGCGCATGAACCTGAAGAATCTCCGGAACCGGCTCCTCGCCTCGATGCTGCTGGGGGTGCTGGTCTATGCCGGGCTCATCGCGTACGGCGACTTCCGCAAGGTCGGCGAGTCGTTCTCGGACTTCCGCTGGGAGTTGATGCCGCTGATCCTGCTCGTCACCTGCGGCAACTACGCGCTGCGCTTCGTCAAGTGGGAGTACTACCTCCGCCAGATCGGCGTCGAGGGGCTGCGGAAGTGGGATTCGTTCCTCATCTACTTCTCCGGGCTGGGCATGACCGTGACGCCGGGCAAGGTCGGCGAGTGGCTGAAGTCGTACCTGCTGCGCGAGGTGCACGGGACGCCGGTGACCCGCAGCGCGCCGATCCTGCTGGCGGAGCGGCTGACGGACAGCCTGGCGCTGCTCGTCATCGCCGGGCTCGGCGTCATCTTCTACGGGCACGAGTGGTGGCCCGTCGTCGCCTTCATCGGCGTCGTCTCGGCCGTCGCCATCGCCGTGTCGCGCCACCGGCCGACGTCGCTCGCGCTGATCGCGTTCGCCGGCCGCATGCCCGTCGTGCGGCGGTTGGCGCCCCACTTCGAGTCGTTCTACGAGAGCACGTACGTGCTGATGAACCCGGCGGGCATCCTGCTGATGACGGCGCTGTCCGTTTCGTCGTGGTTCTTCGAGGTGCTGGCGTTCCACCTGACGCTCGTCGGGCTGGGCGTGGACAGCTCGTGGGAGACGCTGTTCAAGGCGGCCTTCATCCTGCCGATCGCGACGCTGGCGGCGGCGATCGCCTTCACGCCCGGCGGCCTGGGCGTCGCCGAAGCCGGCATCACGGCGCTGACGAAGAACCTCTTCGAGGACATCTCGAGCAGCGCCGCCACGCTGGCGACGATCGTCATCCGCATCGCGACACTGTGGTTCGGCGTCGCCGTCGGCCTCATCACGTTCGCGATCCTGATGCGAAAGCTCTCCCGCGAAGGCAAGGGCCTGGAGACGGGCGAAGAGCCCCCGATCGCGACAATCGCCCCCGCGCAGGAGGGATGAGGGGAACCACCGATTTCACGGATGGGCGCGGGTTGTGCTGATGTTCATCCCCGGAACGTCAGTCAGGGTTTGGACAGGGCTCTATCTGATGCCCCTTCCATCGCTATACTTCCGGCCTCATGACCCGAAAGACCGCGGCGATTCTGAACGTGACCGGGTACGCCGGGGCGGAGCTGGCGCGGCTGCTGCATGCGCATCCGGGCGTCGAGCTGGCCTGCGTGACCGGGCGCTCGGCGGCCGGGAAGCGGCTGCCGGAGGTGTACCCCCACCTCTTCGCCATCGACCTGCCGGTGGTGGAGGCGGTGCCGGAGGACCGGCTGCCGGACGTCGTCTTCTCGGCGCTGCCGCACGGCGCCGCAGCCGAGCAGGTCGCCCCGCTCGTCCGCGCCGGCGCCACCGTCGTCGACGTCTCAGCGGACTTCCGCCTCAAGGACGTGGCCACGTACGAGCGCACGTACAAGGTCACGCATCCGGCGCCGGAGCTGGTGGCGGACGCCGTCTTCGGCCTGCCGGAGCTGCACCGCGACGAGATCGCGACGTCGCGGCTGGTGGCGGTGCCGGGGTGCCACTCGACGGGCGTCATCCTGGCGCTGGCGCCGCTCGTCGCCGCCGGGCTGGTCGAGCCGCGCATGATCGCCGACACGAAGACGGGGCTCTCGGGGGCGGGCCGTACGCTCGGCCTCAGCGTCCACTTCTCGGAGGCGGACTCGTCGGTGGCGCCGTACGGCCTCGACGGCCACCGCCACGTGCCGGAAATGGTGCAGGAGCTTGCGGCGCTGCGCGCCGAGGGCAACGGGCAACGGGCAACGGGCGAAGGGCAGGACGCGACAGTCCCTAACGACCAGCGACCAACGACCAACCCCCTGACGATCACCTTCGTGCCGCACTACATCCCGATGGTGCGGGGGATCCTGTCGACGTGCTACGCGGAGCCGCGCGCCGGCGTGACGGCGACGAAGGCGTCGCTGCTGGAGCTGTTCCGCGAGTTCTACGCCGGGCACCCGTTCGTGCACGTGAGCGAGACGCCGCCGGCGACGAAGCACGTCCTCGGCTCGAACTACGTGATCGTGCACCCGACCGTCGCGCCGGACGGCCGCGTCGTCGTCGCCTCGGCGCTCGACAATCTCGGCAAGGGCGCGGCGGGCGCGATGGTACAGTGCGCGAACCTGGTGCTGGGGCTGGAGGAGGACGCGGGGCTGCGCGGGCTGGGGGTGTATCCCTGAGGAGTTGTCAGTTCAAGTTCACAGTTGACAGAGGGCGGCGACAGCAGACGGCAGACAGCAAACAGCAAAGGGCAAAGGGCCTGCCCACACGACACGCCACGCACGACACAAGACACACGACACACGACACACCACCCACCACACACGACACACGACGCGCGGCCGGGGCCGCGTTTTTCGTTGACGTGGGGAGGACGCGCCGGAGCCGTGCCCCTACAATGCAGCCGCTGGACGGGGAGCAGTGATGGCCGAGAGGAAGCGGACGGCGACGGCGGCGGGCGGGCGGCCGGAAACGACGGCAACGCGTCCGCGCCCGGCGCGCAGCACGCCACGCACGGCACACAACGCAGGCCCCACGACCGCCCGCAAGCGCACGAGGCGCGCAGCGGACGCGGGCGCGCGACGGACGACCCAACACACACGCCCCGCCACCCACAACACACGCCCCACCACCCGGCCGGCGCATGATGTGCGCCTCACCATCATCGATGGGGGGAGCGCGACGACGCCGCGGGGGTTCGTGGCGGGGGCGGTGTACGC
>DATMAH010000221.1:0-3572 GCA_035583735.1 Dehalococcoidia bacterium | reverse complement strand
ATCGCGCCGGACGGCGGCGCCGAGGCGATCGCGGTCGATGCGTCGGGAGCGGCCGCCGTCGTCCTCTCCGACGATGACGCGATGGCGCTGCCGCTCGGCTGGTCGCCGGACGGCTCGGCGCTCGTCGTGCGCTCCGTTGAGGGCCGCACGCCGTTCGAGGCCGGCGCATCGTACGTGGAGGTGGTGCAGTTGGACGGCGCGCGCGCGCGGCTATCGGACAACAGCGATACAGAGATCGTGGGGTGGCTGGAGTGAGGCTGCGGGCGCCCGCGGTGGCGGCGATGTGGCGGACGATGGTGCGGGCCGGGGCGATCGCCGCGGCGCTGGTGGCTGTCTCGCTGCTGCCTGCATCCGGCGTGGGCAGGCCGCCGGTGGCCGGGGCGTGCGCGTTCGTCGAGCCGCCGACGACGTACGAGACGACGGAGGACCGCCAGCTCTATCTCGACGCGATGGACCTGGCCGGGTACGACATGCTGTTCCCGCGCGACCCCTTTTTCTCACAGGCCCACATCGAGGTGGGGACGCGGCAGAACCGGTCGAACTCGCAAGATGTCTACATCCCGCCGACGCTGCTGAAGGCGATCAGCTGGATCGAGAGCGTGACATCGCAGGGCGCCGCCAACCTGCCGTTCGGCGCGATCGGCCCCGCGCTGGTGTCGTTCGACTGCGGTTACGGCATCGCGCAGGTGACCAGCGGCATGACGGCGCCGCTCGGCGAGAACAGCCAGCCGTCGGACGAGCAGGCGCTGGTGGCGACGCACTTCGCGTACAACATCGGGCGCGGTGCGGCGATCCTCCTCGACAAGTGGAACTCCGCTCCGGAGTCCCGGCCCATCGCCGGCATCGACACCAACAGCGACCCCACGATCGTGGAGAACTGGTACTTCGCCGTCTGGGGGTACAACGGCTTCACCGGGCCGGGGGCAAACCGCAGCAACCATCCGCTCGACCCGATCTACGGCGCCTGGCCGCGCACGCCGTATAGCTGCGGCCCCCAGAGCGACGGCCTGAGCCACAACCGCAGCCGCCATCCGTACCAGGAGCTGGTGTACGGCTGCATGGCGCACCCGCCGGAGGTGCGCGGCCAGCAGCTCTGGCGGCCGCTGGCGGCCACGCTGCCCGACCTCAACAACCCGTTCTGGCGCGCGCCGCTGGACCTGGCGAATTTCCGCTCGCCGTACACGCGGATGGACATCCCGACGCCGAAGCCGCAGCACACCGACCCGACGCCGCGCCCGCACCCGCTGCTGCGGCTGAAGGTGCTGGGCCTGCCGCAGCTCGCCGTCGACCGGTCGATCGTGCTGGTGAACGTGCGGCCGAACCAGTCGGCGACGCCGGCGGAGGTGCGGATCAGCAACGCCGGCACGGGCATCATGCCCTGGAAGGTGACCGCGAATAAGTCGTGGGTGCGGGTCTCGCAGCAGGCGGGCGTGGCCGTCGGAGGGGACCTGCCTTGCAACAGTGACGCGCCGTGCGAACGCACGGCGACGCTGCGCATCTCGGCGGACCCGAACGGCATCGTGGGCAGCGACGCGGCGGTCGTGCGCATCCAGGGCATCGGCCCCGGCGGCACGGCGGTGGAGGTGGCGGTGTTCGTGCAGGTGAACGTCGCCATCGGCGTCCCCGGGACGACGAAGAACTAGCGCGGGGCAAACCCAGAACCAGGAACCGAGAACCTGGGCGCCGCACCCCTTCCAAGCTCCGACGTCCAGCCCCTAGGCTCCGGCCGGATCCGGTCGCTGGCGCTTGTTCTGCATCCTTCAACCTGGAACCCCGGCTGCGCCCCCTTGCCCGGAGGGGCGGCCTGCCCTACACTCGCGGTTAGCACTCCCCGGACGAGAGTGCTAGAATCGTCGCCAGAACCGCTATACAGATTCAACACGGAGGTCGCAGCGAGATGGCCAAGCAGCTCATCTTCGACGAGGAGGCGCGACACGCCCTCATGCGCGGCATCGACGCGCTCGCCGATGCCGTCAAGATCACCCTCGGCCCCAAGGGGCGAAACGTGGTGCTCGATAAGAAGTTCGGTGCCCCCACCATCACGAACGACGGCGTCACGATCGCCAAGGACATCGAGTTGGATACGCCGTTCGAGAACATCGGCGCGCAGCTCGCGAAGGAGATCGCATCGAAGACCAACGACATCGCCGGCGACGGCACGACGACGGCCACCGTGCTGGGCCAGGCCATCGTGCACGAGGGCCTGAAGAACGTCGCCGCCGGCGCGAACCCGATGGCGCTGAAGCGTGGCATCGAGGCCGGGGGGCAGGCCGTCATCGCGCAGCTCAAGAAGAACGCCAAGCCGGTGACGACGCGCGAGCAGTCGGCGCAGGTCGCGTCCATCTCCGCGGCGGACGCAGCGATCGGCCAGCTCATCGGCGAGGTGATGGAGAAGGTCGGCAAGGACGGCGTTGTCACGGTGGAGGAGTCGAAGGGGATCACCACCGAGGTCGAGTACGTCGAGGGCATGGCGTTCGACCGCGGCTACATCAGCCCGTACTTCGTCACCAACAGCGAGAAGATGGAGGCGGTCCTCGACGACCCGTACATCCTGGTCACGGACAAGAAGATCTCCGCCGTCACCGACATCCTGCCGATGCTGGAGCGGCTGCTGCAGGTCAGCAAGAACCTGCTGATCATCGCCGACGACGTCGAGGGTGAAGCGCTGGCGACGCTGGCCGTGAACAAGCTGCGCGGGACGATCAACGTCGTCGCGGTGAAGGCGCCGGGCTTCGGTGACCGCCGCAAGGACAACCTGGGCGACATCGCCGCGCTCACCGGCGCCACGCTGATCAGCGAAGAGCTGGGCCGCAAGCTGGACTCCGTGCAGGTGGAGGACCTGGGCCGCGCGCGGCGGGTCATCGTGGCCAAGGAGCAGACCACCATCATCGAGGGCCGCGGGCGCCAGAAGGACGTCGAGGCGCGCGTGAAGCAGATCAAGTCCGCGCTCGAGACGACGACGTCGGACTGGGACCGCGAGAAGCTGCAGGAGCGCCTGGGCAAGCTCGCGGGCTCCGTGGCCGTCATCAAGGTGGGCGCGGCCACCGAGGTGGAGCTGAAGGAGAAGAAGCACCGTGTCGAGGACGCGCTCTCGGCGACCCGCGCCGCGGTCGAGGAGGGCATCGTCTCCGGTGGTGGTGTGGCGCTCATCAACGCGCTGCCCGCGCTCGAGAGGCTGAAGCTGGAGGGCGATGAGCAGACGGGTGCGAACATCCTCAAGCGCGCGCTGGAGGAGCCGCTGCGCCGCATCGCCGTCAACGCCGGCAAGGACGGCTCGGTGATCGTGCAGCAGGTGAAGGCGATGAAGCTGGGCGAGGGTTACGACGCCGCCCGGGACGAGTTCGGCAACATGATGGAGAAGGGGATCATCGACCCGCTGAAGGTGACGCGGGCCGCGCTGGAGAACGCCATCTCCATCGCCGGCATGGTGCTGACCACGAACTGCCTCGTGACGGACCTGCCGGAGGAGAAGCCCGCCGGCGCGGCGCCCGCTCCTCCGATGTACTAGCACGAGGGAGGAGGCGGTTGGTCGTTGGTCTTGAGGGATGCCTGCCTGACGACCAACGACCAAC
>DATMAH010000220.1:0-2065 GCA_035583735.1 Dehalococcoidia bacterium | reverse complement strand
ATGGCCCGTGATGCGGATGTCGCATCTGTTCGGAAGGACGCTCCGTCAGGCGCCGGCGGAGGCGGAGACGGCGAACCACCAGCTCATGCTCCGCGCCGGGCTGGTCACGCAGCTCGCGGCCGGCATCTACAGCTACCTCCCGCTCGGCTGGCGCGCGCTCCGCAAGATCGAGCAGATCGTCCGCGAGGAGATGGACCGCGCCGGCGGACAGGAGGTGCACCTCCCCGCGCTCCATCCCGCGGAGCTGTGGGAGCAGTCGGGCCGCCGCACGTCCATGGGCGATGTCCTCTTCCAGCTCAAGGACCGGCGCGACCGCGAGCTGGTGCTGGGCCCGACGCACGAAGAGGTCATCGTCGACCTGTTCAAGCGGCACGTCCAGAGTTATCGCGAGCTGCCGCTGCTGCTGTACCAGATTCAAACGAAGTTCCGCGACGAGCCGCGGCCGCGGGGCGGCCTGGTCCGCACCCGCGAGTTCACGATGATGGATCTGTACAGCTTCGATGTCGACTGGGACGGACTCGACCGCAGCTACGACGCCGTCTGCGAGGCGTATCGCCGCGCCTTCGAGCGCTGCGGGCTCCCGACCATCGCCGTGCTCGCCGATTCCGGCGCCATCGGCGGGAAGGACAGCCAGGAGTTCATGTATCTGACCGACGTGGGCGAAGACGAGGTCATCCTGTGCCCCGCCTGCGGCTACGCCGCGAATACGGAGAAGGCGGACCACCGCAAGCTCGCGCTCCCCGACGAGCGCCAGCTTCCTCTCGAAGAAGTGGCGACGCCGGGGCAGCGCACCATCGAAGACCTCGTGCGGTTCCTCGGCGTGCCGCATCACCAGACCCTGAAGGCAGTCTTCTACGAGGCCGACAGCCAGCCCGTCTTCGTCGCCATTCGGGGTGACCTGCAGGTCAACGAGACGAAGCTTCGCAACGCCCTGAAGGCGAAGGACCTGCGGTTCATGGACGATGCGCGCGTCGAGGCGTACGGCCTCGTGGCGGGCTCCGCGGGCCCGGTGGGCCTGCGCGAGCGGCTGCCGGGCGTGCGCATCGTGGCCGACGACTCGGCCGTGGAGACGCACAACCTGGTGACGGGCGCGAACCGGGAGGATGTGCACCTGAAGAATGTGAACTACGGTCGCGACTGGACGGCCGACGTGGTGACCGACATCTCCCTGGCGACGCCGGGAGCGCCCTGCCCCCGATGCGAAGCGCCGCTCGAATCGCGCCGCGGGATCGAGATGGGGCATGTGTTCAAGCTCGGCACCATCTACTCCGAGGCCATGGACGCGGTGTTCCTCGCCCAGGACGGCACGCAACGTCACCCCGTCATGGGATGCTACGGCATCGGCATCGGCCGCATTCTTGCGGGCGTGATCGAGGAGCACCGCGACGAGCGGGGCATCGTCTGGCCTCTCACGGTTGCGCCCTACCACGCCCACGTGGTCTCGCTGGGCGTCGACCAGCCCGCGGTCCGCGAAGCGGCGGAGGCGCTGGTCGCCGACCTCGAAGCGGCCGGCGTCGAAACGCTGTACGACGACCGGGACGAGCGCCCAGGGGTCAAGTTCAACGACGCCGACCTCATCGGGCTGCCGTTCCGCCTTACGGTGAGCCCGCGCACTGTCGAGAAGGGCGCCGTCGAGTTCAAGCGGCGCGCCGACCCCGACGCGGAGCTGGTGGCGCCTCGAGACGCGGTGGAACGCATCGCGTCGGCGCTGCGCGAAGCGCCGCTGGCGCGTATCTGAGCGTCAACTTCCGGCGCCGGTGGGCGTTTTCGGTAGAGAGACGATGTTCTCGTTCGAGCTCGAACACAACGCGCGCCTCGCGGCGCTGATGATCGTGGGGCAGCTGGTGTACGCCGCGGTCCTCGTTGGGCTGCTGGCGGGCTCGGGCGCCGGTGGCGCTGTCGTGACCGCGTTCATGGTTGCGCTTCCCGTCATCATGTCCCTCTGGTCGGCGATGGCGCTGTTGGTGGCGTCGGGCGACTGGGATACGCCGGCAGCGCTGAAGCCCGCGGCGCTCACAGGCGTGCTCACGGTCGAGGCGATGTTCGCGCCACTGGCGATCTTCGG
>DATMAH010000219.1:0-10577 GCA_035583735.1 Dehalococcoidia bacterium | reverse complement strand
ATCGCCCCCGCGTGAAAACCGATCGTGCCGCCGCGCTCCTGCAGCCGCCAGCACAGGTCCACGTCATCGCCCGCCGCGCGGTACTGCGGGTCGAACCCGTTGATCGCCTGCAGCGCGGTCTTGCGGAACGCCATGTTGCAGCCGGGGATGTGCTCGGCCAGCGTGTCCGACAGCAGGACGTGCAACGGCCCACCGGGCGCGTTCGCGACGCACTCCGCGATCGGCCCATCGCCGGGCGGCGCGATGTTCGGCCCGCCGATGCCTACGTGGGCGCTGTGCATGAATGCCCACGCCAGGTACTTGAGCCAGTGTGGGTCCGGGCGGGCGTCGTCGTCGGTGTAGGCGACGATCTCGCCCGTCGCCGCCTCCATGCCGGTGTTGCGCGCGCTGCTGAGACCGCGGTTCTCCGTGCTGATCACGCGGAAGCCGTACTCGCCGGCGATCGCCGGCGTGGCGTCCGTCGACCCGTCGTTCACCACGATGACTTCGTAGTCCGGGTAGTCGAGCTCGAGGAGGCCTTCCATGCAGTCGCGGATGGTGCGCTGGCCGTTGTAGCTGCAGACGACGACCGAGATGCGCGGCCACTGGGTGGCGGCCGGGAACGGCGCCTCGGCGAAGGCTTGCCGCGCCGCCTCGAGCGCCGGCTTCGCGCGGCGGGCGCGGTCGGTCAGCCCGAAATCCCAGTTATCGATCTCGTATCCGCCGCGGTGCCACTCGTCGGTCCAGGCGAACGCGAACGCCCCGGCGCACCCGGACGTGAACGCCGTCTGGACCTGCCACCGCAGCGATTCCGCCTGCTCATCCTCGCCGTGCCGCCGGCTGTCCAGCCCGATCTCCGTCATCAGCAGCGGCCGCTCGCCGGCGATGTTCTGCAGGCGCGCCAGGTACGCCTCAAGCCGGTCCTGCGTCTCGAGGTAGACGTTGAAGCACACCAGGTCCAGGAACGGGAGCTCCAGGTACTCCGTCGATGGGTAGTTGACGTACGTCACCAGCGCCGAGGGGTCCTCGCGCTTCGCCGCCTCGTACAGGCGCCGTATGTGACGTTCGATCCGCCGCTTGCCGTGCCAGCGCACGATCGACGCCGGGATCTCGTTGCCGATGGCGTACGCCAGGACGGCCGGGTGCCCGGCGCAGCGCCGCACGCCTTCGCGCACGCGCCGCTCGATGTCGCGCGCCTGGGCCCGGCTATCGAGAAACGTCACGTGCTGCTCCCACGGCACACCAACAAGCACGCGCAGGCCGTGCTCCCACGCGACATCGAGCAACCAGCGAGGCGGCACGGTGTATGTGCGCACGGCGTTGAACCCGTTCTCCGCCATCGCTGCGAAGTCGCGCTCGACCTGACCGCGGTCATGCACTTCGTTGCCGTCGTCGCCGAGGCGAAACGTCCCGTACGTCACGCCACGGACGTACAGCTTCTCGTTGTCCGCCCACAGGAACTTGCCGCGGACACGCGGCCGCTCTGCTGGGCGCACGGGACGCCCGGTCGATGGGCGCTCAAGGATCGTCATCGCGGTTCCCTAGCTGCCCCCGGCAGCGCTGGCGACCTCAACGTCCGGGGCAAGCGCGCGGGCAGCGGGCGTCCTGCGGCCCACGGACTCGTAGCGGAACCCGATCGAGCGCAGCAGCTTGCCGTCGAGATGATTGCGTCCATCAACGATCGTCCGCCCGTGCATCAGGGTGAGCACGTGCCGCCAATCGAGGTCGCGGTACTCCTCCCACTCGGTCGCGAGGAGCACCGCATCTGCGCCCATAAGCGCGCCATATGCGTCGTCACAGTACTTCACATCCGAAACGACGCCCCGGGCGCTCTCGATGGCGACGGGGTCATGCGCCTGCACGGCGATGCCGGCGTCCAGCAGCCGCATGATGATGTCGAGCGCGGGTGACTCGCGGACGTCGTCCGTGCCCGGCTTGAACGCCAGCCCAAGGACTGCGACCGTCGGCGCCGATCCATTCGCGCCACGCAGCGCGGAGCAGAGCCGCGCGAAGATGCGGTCCCGTTGCTGCGCGTTGACCTCGAACGCAGCCTCGAGGATCGAGGGGCGGACGCCGTGCGCCTGCGCCGTCGCGGCAAGGGCGCGGACATCCTTCGGGAAGCACGAGCCGCCCCAGCCCAGGCCAGCGTGGAGATACGTCTTGCCGATGCGCCGGTCGTATCCCACCACGCGCGACACGTCTTCGACGTCGGCATCGACGGCTTCGCAAATGGCAGAGATCTCGTTCATGAACGAAATCCTCGTCGCCAGCAGCGCGTTCGCCGCGTACTTGGCCAGCTCGGCGGACCGCAGACTGCAGATGACGACCGGAGCGGCGAGAGACTGATAGAGGCGGGCGACACGCGCGGCGGCGAACCGCGCGCCTGACCCGACGACGATGCGATCCGGCGAGAGGAAGTCGCTGACGGCGGAACCCTCGCGAAGAAACTCCGGGTTCGAGACGACCTTCACCCGTGCCGTCAGGCCGGCCTCGTCGATCCGCCGCATGATGCGATCGCCCGTGCCGACAGGCACCGTGCTCTTCGTGATGATGATCTGGCCGGCGCGGGCGTGCTCGAGGATCGAGTCGACCGCCGCGAACACATAGCGCGTGTCGGCTTCGCCCTTCGGCCCCATGGGCGTGTTGACGGCGATGAAGATGAACTGTGATTGCGGCACCGCGTCCGCGTACGAGTCGGTGAAGCGCAGGCGCCCGTTTTCCCGGTGACGTCGGATCAGCGCGGGTAGGCCGCGTTCATGAAAGAGCGTTCCGCCGGCCTGCAGCGTCTCGAGCCGCTTCCGGTCGGCCTCGACGCAGACGACGTGATGCCCAAGCTCCGCCAGCCCCGCACCGGTTACGAGCCCAACGTAGCCCGCGCCGATTACGCACACATTCCCCATGCTGTCTGGTACCCATATCCTTCCCACACCAGCGGGTAGCGATGAGCGGAATCCCCAGGCACGAAGACTCCTGCCGGATGCGGTTTGCTCGCTGGTGGTGTATGGCCTGAAGTGGCAACGCTGTCTGACGAGGTACGCCACCGTGGGCGGCGTCGCCCTCCTCAGCCAGACAGTTACGGGATGATCGGCGCACCCCCACCCGGAGCGAAGCGTTGCCCCGGGCCGCCGACGGCCGCCGTCAGGCCGTCGGTACTCGTAGAGGCCTACTGTAAGGTCAAGTCGGCTACGGGGTCAAGACGCCGGACGTTTCTGTCAAGTTAAGGACCTCCCCCTACATGGCGCGATACCGACCCTCACATCGCCTCGTGCCGGCGCGCCAGGAAGGCGACGACGGGGTCTGGACGGGATGCGCGCCGAACACGGGATCCTGTCGCGGTGGCGCGGGCTGTCCCCGCGATCGGCGGCACTCGCGCCGGGCGCCCGGAGCCTCTCCGCCACGACGCGATCCCTGTGGACGTCTGCGTCACCCGTCAGACCCGGAGACCGCGGCGAGCAGCCGCTCAGCCGCACGCTGTTCCTGCTCAGCTCCGGAGCTCGAGAAGATGTCGACGGCGCGTTCCAGGTAACGTGCGGCCCGCGCGCTCCCGGTCGCGGGATGCGCGGCCAGCTCGACGAGCGTCAACGCCTCCTCGAGCTGCGCGCCAGAGCGCATCGCCAGGCGCCGCGAGCTCTGGAGCGATTCGAGCGCGGCAGGCCCGTCGCCGCAGCCACGCTGCGCGCGCGCGAGGAGGCGCAGCGCGCGCGCTTCCAGCAGCCGCGCTTCGATCGCCCGCACCTCGCCGAGGAGCCTCGCCGATTCCTCCAGCGCCTGCCGGTAGCGTCGTGACGACAGCAGCACCTCGGCACGCTGCAGCTCCGCCTCCAGTTGCACGCCCAGCGCCCGTATCGACTTGAGCAGCCTGATGCCACGCTCTGCTTCTACGCGGGCCTTGCCGGTATCGCCGAGCGCGAGCATGCACCGGCTCAGGTTCACGTGCGCAAGCCCGGCCAGGCCCGCGATCTCCGGATGTTCGGCGTGCGTGCTGATGACCTCTTGGAGATGCGCGATCGCATCGTCGACGCGCCCAATGGCCATCTGCACCTCGCCGATGTTGTTGTGGATGATCGCCGCGTGCACGCGATTGCCGAGCCGCTCGTCGGCCCGAAGCGCCGCGGCGTAATGGTAGAGCGCCCCGTCCATGATGCCGAGGAGCTGGTAACAGGAGCCGAGGTTGTTGCCCGCCGCCGCCTGCCCGCGCAGGTCGAACAGCTCCTCGTAGATGGCGACGGCCGGCCGAAGGTGGTCTACGGCTCGGCGCAGCTCGCCGCGCTCGACGTACGAACTCGCGAGCATGCTGTGCGCGTACGCGAGCACCTGCTTGTCGCCGGCGCGCCGCGCGAGCCGCACGGCCTGTGCGCCGACCTGGACGCCCGCCCTGAACTGTCCGAGGCGGAACAAGGCCACGCTCCGCGACGCGAGGATCGCCGCGCGCGCACCGGTGGCACGTTGCGGCGCGCGGCTCAGCGCGCGTTCCAGCCACGCCAGCGACGCCTCATAGTCGGAGCTGCGCTCGTACGAGACAGCGACCTTGCGGCAGAGCAGCGCCTCGCGGCCGCGCGCGCCCTCCGCAGGCGTGAGCACGAGCGCACGGCGGCGGCGCGGCGCCTCGCGCCATCGCTCAAGTGCCGCGCCGTACTGCTCGATGGCCTCGCGATGGCGGCCGACGGTCTCCAGCGTGTCACCGATGCGTTCCAGCACGTAGCTGCGGTCGGCCTCCGCCTGATCGCCGCTGCGATCGAGAAGGGCGAGGGCGCGCTCGTAGTACCGCCGCGCATCGTCGTTCGCGAACAGGCTGGCGGCGTGGTCTCCAGCGTCGATGCCAGCGCGGGCGGCGAGGATGTACTCGCCCGCGGCCTCGAAGTGGTACAGGAGTTCCGGCGCCGCGCGGCGGGAGCCCTGGGTGCGCTCCAGGTGGGTTGCCATGGTGCGATGAAGGCGCCGCCGGTCCGCGTACAGCAGCGTCTCGTACGCGACATCGCGCGCCAGCACGTGCTCGAACGCGAAGGTGCCGCGGCCCGCCGGTACGACGAGTCCTGCCGCGCGCAACTGCTCGAGGGCGGGGCCGAGTCCCGTGAGGCCGCGCTGCGCAGCGAGAACGCGCACCGCCCGCGTATCGAACGTCGCCCCGATCACGGCCGCAAGCCGCAGGACCGTCCCGGCCTCGGGTGGGAGCCGGTCGATGCGCGCCAGCACGACGTCGCTGACCGTATCCGGCATCGCGACGCCGGCGGGCGCCGTCGCCAATTCGTACAGGAAGAGCGGGTTGCCCTGCGCGCGCCCCACCACCGCATCGACGTCGAGTCCGGAGCGCATGCCGGCAGCCCGCAGCACGTCCCGGGCGTCCTCAGGCGAGAGCGGCCCCAGCCGCACGCGAACATCGGCGCGCAGCGGGCTCGCGTCTTCGCGCGAGCTGATGCAGAAGGCCGCCTCCGGCCGCGCATCTACGACGGCGGCAAGCAGCTCGAGCGAGATGGCGTCGCATCGATGCGCGTCGTCCAGCAGGAACAGGCGTGGCACGTCCGCGCAGGCGCGCCGCACCGCCGCCGTGACGATGCTGAAGAGCCGGTCCTTCCGTGACCGGGCATCAAGAGCATCGAGCAGCGAGTCGGGCGGCCGGGCGATGCCGATGACATCGGCCACGAGCCCCGCGAACTCGATGTGCCCGGGCGCGAGGGCGCGCACGGCGCGACGGAGCGCATCGAACGCACGGCCCGGCGTGCCGGCGCCGATGCCAAAGAGCGACCGCAGGGCAGGCTCCCACGCCGCGTACGGTGTTGACGCGGCGTGACGGT
Source organism: Dehalococcoidia bacterium (assembly GCA_035583735.1). Lineage (GTDB taxonomy): Bacteria > Chloroflexota > Dehalococcoidia > DSTF01 > JACRBR01 > DATMAH01. The sequence goes on along the minus strand of DATMAH010000219.1, from coordinate 4,806 downwards.
GGGCCTGCAGCCGCACGCTTTGAAAGCCGGAGTGGACCGCCCGCTCCTCGAGCGCGGCGAGCAGGCGCGACTTGCCGATGCCGGCATCGCCCGTGACGAGGGCGACGCGCCTCCCGGCGCCCTGCAGGAGCCGCGCCTCGAGCAACGCGAGTTCGCGGTCGCGCCCCAGCATCGGCAATGCATGCGCGCGCGAAGCTGGCGCCGCCGCGGCGCCTTCGAGGCGGTGGAGGCGCAGCGGCTGGGACTTCCCCTTGACCCGGATCGGCCGCAGGCGCCGGAGCGCGAAGGCGTGCGCGCAGCGGCTCGCGGTCGCATCGGAGATCAGCACCTCACCATCGTGGGCCGCCGCCATGAGCCGCGCCGCCACGTTGACGGCATCGCCGATGACGGTGTACTCGCGCCGCCGGCTCGAACCGATCTCACCGGCGAACACGGGCCCGGTGTTGATGCCGACGGCGAAGGTGAGGCCGGGCGGCCCGGCGTCCCGGAGCGCCGTGCTGATCTCGTGCGCGGCGCGCACGGCGTTCTCCTCGTCGGTCTCCGTCGACACCGGCGCGCCGAACAGCGCGATGAGCTTCTCGCCGTGCTCCGAGACGTCGCTTCCGGCGAGGATGCCGCCATGGCGCTCGACGCTCTCGATCACCCGGCCGACGTACGCGTCCATCTGCCGCAGCAACGCCGCTTCGCCGTCCTGGGCCAGGACCGAGGCAGAACCGCCAACATGGATGAACATCACCGTCACACGTCGATGCTCCGCGGCCGGCACCGGGGCGCCGGCGTCCACGCGCGCCCGAATGGGCGGCGGCAGGTACCGCGAGAGTCCGGGCATGGCGGGCGGCGCGACGAATGCGCTCGCCACCGCGTCGGCGGTATTGACAAGCCTCAGCGCGTCCGTATGCCGGCGCAAGCGGGCGTCCGGGCCCAGGCCGCGGGTGCCCTCGATGCTGATGGCCACAGCTCCGGCCTTCCCCTGCGCCTCCACTTCCGTCGCGCGGCTGGCATCAGGCCCGGCCAGCATGTAATGCAGCGTCTCCCGCCCGAGGGAGAGCGAGAGGAACCGCCCGGCATGGATCCCCGCCCGCATCCGTAGCTCGTGCAGCTCGCCGCCCACGGTCACGCGCCGGAACGCGCGCATCTCCTGCTGCATCGTGAGGCCGCACGCCGCCGCCCGCGCGGCCCCGTCGTCACCCTCGAAGTACAGGAGCATGGCGTCGCCCCCGAACTTCATCTGCACGCCGCCCCAGCGCTCCGCGACCCCCAGCATGGTCTCGAAGAAGCCGTTCAGGACGCCGGCCATCAGCTCCGCGCCCTCGTTGCCGAGCCGTGCCAGTCGCTCGGACATCGCGGTGAAGCCGCTGATATCGCAATGCATCAGCGCGCCCTCGAGCCACTCGCCCCAGGTGCCCGGGCCGCGGGCCGCGGCGGTCCGTGCGAGGGTCAGCGGGAGATAGGCGTCAAGGGGGTTTGTGCGGGATGGAGCGCCCCTGTGGCCGTGTCCGGAGATCTTTTGTGCCTCTTTTGCGCTCAAGGTGCGTGAATCTTAACCGCCGGGCATTGCCATAACAGCCCCCGCACACGCATGCTAGGCGGGCGGCTGCGCACAACTCGTCCCCCCAAGCGCCGACTGCAACCAGCGACCAGGGCAACATCACGGCGACGGAGGCCAGGAGTTCATGGCGAGGGCAAGCCACAGGCATCAAGACGGCCACCACGCGCCCGGCAGGAGACAGCGCGGCGTTGCCTGGGTACGCGTCGCCGCGCTCAGCGCGCTTGTGGCCACGGCACTGGCGGTCCTCTCGCTACCGGCGAACGGGGACGCATCGGCGAGCGGCCCCGGCGGGCTGCAGAATGCCGGCTTCGAGGACGGCGTGCTCGACAGCGCCCCGGCTGCGTGGAGCGTGACGGCGTCGAGCGATGCGGTGCGCGTTGTCGACGCGGAAGGCCCGTCCGAGTTCGCCGCATACGCGGACCGCAACATCAGCGTGGAGCCGCGCGAGGGCGACCTGATGCTGCGGCTGGGCACGCCAAAGGGCAGCGCCCAGAGCCAATCGTCCGGTGCAAACGCCGTTGCCCAGACGTTCTTCTCCGACGCCACGACGCTCACGTTCGCCATGCGCGTGTTCTCGTGGGAACATCGCGGCCACGACGCGATCTCCTTCGACCTGCGCGACGCCAGCCAGCCGGCCGCCCGCTTCCCCGTGCGCGACGCCGCATCGGGGAACGCGCTCCAACTCACGATGCCGAACGGGAGCTCCGTGACCTGCGCGACAACGCCGTGCCAGTTGCCGCTGGACGTCGGCGACAGCGGCATGTTCTACGACTCCGGCTGGCTCGAGGTGGAGATCAGCGGCCTTCCCGATGACCATCGTCCACTGACGTTGAGCTACAACGTGCGGCCAGACCGCAACACGGCGCATCCGACGTGGGCGTACTTTGACGCGGCCGCCGGCGTGGCGACGGGCGGTCCGGTCGCCCGGTTCACCTTCGCGCCCACGGAGCCGCTGGAGGCCGACTTCGTCCAGTTCGTCGATCAGTCGGCGCCGCCCGGCGACGGGACCATCGTCTCGTGGTCCTGGGAGATCAGCGGGCCCGGCGTGTCCGCGACCAGCGACCTGCAGCACGCCGTCTTCTCCTTCCCGGATGAGGGCGCATACGACGTCCGCCTCACCGTCACGGACGACGCGGGGCGCACTGACTCCGTGCAATCCGGCGCGATTGCGAAGGACGGCACGCCGGTCCCGGCTGTTGTCGTGCAGAACGCCAGCGCCCGCATCAGCGCCCTGAATGTCGAGATGCTGGCCGGGGCGCCGGCGCCTCTGTTCGGCCGGTTCGCCGACCCGGGGTGGCAGGACACGCACGTCGCCCAGTGGTCCGTCACGGGCGCGTCGCCGGCGCAGGTGCTCGAGGAGAACGAGCCCTCGTTCGCAACCGGCATAGCGACCGGCGATCTTGATGCTGGTCCGGCCGGGAGTAGCCTCCAGGGCACCCTGACGGTGGAAGACGAAGACGGCGGGACCGCTAGCGACACGTTCGAAGTGCGCGTCCTCGGCGCTGACTTCGACCGGAGGGAGCCCAACGACGGCAGCGCGTCCGCGCCCGTCTTGCCGGCCGGATGGCGCTACCTATCCGACCTCTCCTCACCGCTCGACATCGACGTCTTCGAGGTCGTTCTTCCCGATGGCTCAGCGCTCGTCGCCGGGAGCGAGATCCTGGTGACGCTGGATGCCCTCGGCGCCGATTACGACCTCGCGGTGCTGACGGAGAGCAACACGAACCCGTACGAGGCGAGCCCGTGGTTCAGCAGCCCCTGGTTCAGCAGCCCGTGGTTCAGCAGCCCCTGGTTCAGTAGCCCCTGGTTCAGCAGTCCGTGGTTCAGCAGCCCCTGGCTGAGCAGCGACCTCACGTTCGAGCAACTCGCGCTCTCGACGATGGCCTACGGCATCCCGGCCGGCAGCGACCTCAACGCCGCGGACGTCAGCCTCGTGGAGCTGGGCCTCGCGCCGCTCGCGGACGAGAACCTGCAGGTCGTCGGCCACTCTGCGAACAGGGGGACCGCCAGCGAGGCGGTGCTCGTGCGCGTGCCGGACGACGGCCAGCGCATCTTCATCGCGGTCGCCGGGTACAACGGCGCGTACACCCAGCAGCCGTACGCGTTCACGGTGGAGGCTTCGCGCCCGCTCGACCTCGACGCGTTCCTCGGCGCGGGCTGCGATGGCGCGCCGCTGGTCACGGCTGGCGCGACGTCCGCCGCGCTCACGCTCTATGACCACCCGGGCGCCGACCTCTCGCTCATCGTCACGCAGCGCGAGCGCATGATGGCGCTCTACGGCCTCGATGCCGCCGCGTGGGACGAGCTGCTCGCCGACCTGGTCGCGCTCGCCAATCACCCGTCGGTGGCCGCGGACATCGTCTCCATGCCCAGCACGATCTACGACGCGTGGGACGCAGACCCGTGCAGCGTTGCCGCGGCGAACGCGACGGCGGAAGCGGTGCGTGACGTTATCGTCGCCCGCATGACGGCTGACCCCGGCAAGCGGTTCGTCGTCCTCGCCGGTAACGACGACGTCATCCCGCACCGCCGCGTTCCGGACGCGACCGCCGTCGGCAACGAGCGAGAGTACCTGCTCGACTCGTTCGTCGTGCCGGGCTCGCCGCTCTTCGCCAGCATGCAGCAGTCGCAGTTCCTCTCCGATGACTTCTACGGGGACCCCGATCCACAGGCGTGGCAGGGGCGCGAGCTCTTCGTGCCGGACTGGGAGCTGGGGCGCCTGGTGGAGACGCCGACGGAGATCCGGGGCGCCGCCCGCGCGTTCGTCGAGAGCGACGGCCGGCTGGCGATGAGCACCGCGCTCGTCACCGGATACGACTTCTTCCAGGATGGCGCCCACGCCACGGCCGACAACCTGGCGACGACGCTGCAGACGGAGCGCATCATCTCCGACGACTGGACAGCCGATGCGCTGCGCTGCCGCTTCCTCGGCGAGCCGCTGGGCGCCGGCTGCGCGACGCACGACGTCAACGCGCCGTTCGCGCATTTCACGCACTACGGCGCGCTCGCGGCGCACGGCTTCAACACGCAGGACTTCGAGGACTACATCAGCAGCCAGGACGTCGCGAGCGCCGGCGGCGGTGCGGGGCTGGCCGGGTCGCTCACCTTCACCATCGGCTGCCACGCCGGCCTCAGCGTGCCCGACCGCGCGGCGGTGCCCCCGGAAGCCGGCCTCCCCGTCGACGCCAGCCTCGATCTCGCCCAGGCGATGGCGCGGCAGCGTGCCGTCTTGGTCGGCAACACCGGCTTCGGCCTGG
>DATMAH010000218.1:0-3569 GCA_035583735.1 Dehalococcoidia bacterium | reverse complement strand
GCCCGTGCCGTCGATCAGCGTGCCGCCGACGATCGCCGTCGCCATCGTCCCTCCCCCGCCTACACCCGCCCGACGAGCGACTTCAGCAGCTCGCGCGTGCGCGCCAGCGACGCCTGGGGGTCGCTCCCCACCGGGAACATCGCCGCGAAGAAGTCGGTGGCGCCGGCGCTCGCGAGGTCGCGGACGTGCCGCTCCACCTCGCGCTCGCTCCCGACGATGGCGACGTCCGCCGGGCCGGCGGCGCCCTCCTTGTCGAGCATGCGGCGGTAGTTGGGGAGCTGGCCGTAGATGGCGAACAGGCGCGACACCGTCTCGCGCGCCGCAGCGGCATCGTCCGTCACCGCCACCGGCAGCCCGACGCCGATGCGAGGCGCCGGCCGCCCCGCCTCCTGCGCCGCCGCGGTGATCGACGGCCGGACGTGCGTGTCGACCGCCTTCACGCCCGTCATCCATGTCAGCGTGCCGTCTGCCCGGCTGCCTGCCAGCTTCAGCATCTGCGGGGCCAGCGCCGCGACCATAACGGAGGGCTGCTTCGGGACGCGGACGTTGAGGTTGGCGTTGACGCGGAAGACCTGGCCCTGGAAGGCCACCTTGCCCTCGGCGATCAGCGGCAGGAGCACCGACAGGTACTCGCGCATGTAGCGCGCCGGCTTCTCGTACGAGAGGCCCCACATGTTCTCCACCACCATGTGATGGGAGAGCCCGACGCCGAGCGTGAAGCGCCCACCCGTCGCCGCTTGCGTCGTCAGCGCCTGCTGCGCCATCACGTGGGGGTGGCGCGTGTACACGGGCACCACCGCCGTCCCCAGCTCGATGCGCGATGTCCGCTGGCCGGCGAGCGCGATCACCGTCATCACGTCGGTATCGAACACCTGGCCGAACCACGCCGCGTCGAAGCCGTCCGCCTCGATGTCGGCGACCTGCTGCACCTGTCGCTCGACGTCGCCGGCGACGCCGCCCACCATGATCCCGATACGCATCCCTTATAACCCCCTCAGGAACTCGACGAGGAACTCGTTTACCTCCAGCGGGCGCTCCTGCTGCGTCCAGTGCCCGGCGCCGGGCACCAGCACGCACGCGCGCAGGTCGTCGCACATCGACTTCATGGTCTCGATGCCGGACGGGTTCATCGCGATGACGCCGTCACGGTCGCCGGCGATGAAGGCGGCTGGCTGCGTGACGCGCGCCCCGGCGAGCTGCGGCAGTTCCTCCCAGTCGCGGTCCATGTTGCGATAGCGGTTGAGCCCGCCACGGAAGCCCGTGCGCTTGAACTCGTTGACGAAGTACTGCAGCTCCTCCTCCGTGATCCAGGACATCTGCTGCGGCGGCTCCGGCACGCCATCGAGGAACTTCGCATCGGCCGGTTTCTGGAACACGGAGGCTTCCGGCGTGTAATCGCCGGAGGCGACGTACATGAACGAACGGATGCTCTTGTCGACGTCGGCTTCCAGCTCCGCTTCGGCCACGCCGGGCTCCTGGAAGTAGATGATGTAGAAGAAGTTGTTCGCGAATGCGGCCCGCATGAGCTGTAGCGGCGGCATCGGCGGCCGCGGCGTGTACGGCACACTCATGCCGACGACGGCGCGGAACGTATCCGGATGGAGCAGCGCGCTGTTCCAGGCGATCGGCGAACCCCAGTCGTGGCCGACGATGACCGCCTGCTCCTCGCCGAGCGCACGCACGAGGCCCACCATGTCGCCTGTCATCTGCTTCATGCTGTAGTCCTCGATGCGCGCGGGCTGGTCGGTGCGGCCGTAGCCGCGGACGTCCATCGCGACGGCGTGATAGCCGGCATCGGCGAGCGCCGGAATCTGGTGCCGCCAGGAGAACCACGACTCCGGGAAGCCGTGGACGAGCAGCACCAGCGGCCCGCTCCCGGCCTCGGCGATGTGCATGTTGATGCCGTTGGTCTTCACCGTCCGGTGGTTGATCTCCGCCATCAGGCCCCTCACTCGGTGCACCGGCCGCTGCCGTGACTATCCGGGAAGGGCTCCCTTGACTCAAGGCCGCGGCTGCGGCGCGTGATGGCCATATACTCCAGCCCATGAGCGGGCAGCGCCGGGGGACGCGCGGCCGGACCGCGCGCCGTCCATACAGGGGTGGCCGTGAGGTCTTCGACGACGCGTACGCCCGCGCCGACGCCATCCTCGACCATGGGCAGCGGCGCGTCTTCCGCCTGCTCTGGTTCTTCCTGCCGGACACCTCGATCGCCCGCGACGCGCGCTTCCAGCAGGTCGTCGCGTCGCGGTTTTTCTCGGACGCCGGGCAGCAGGCGCTCCTCTACGGAGCGCTGGTGGCGGTGGTGCGTAGCGGTGGCTCCGCCATCGATGCGGCCCTCGTCGGCGTCGCGGCGATCCTGCCGCCCGCCCTGTTCGGGCTCTGGGGCGGCGCCGTCGCCGATGCCCTGCCGAAGCGGGCGGCGCTCGCGGTGGCCTACAACCTCCAGGCGGCGCTCTGCTTCATCGTCCCGTTCGTGGCCGGCACCGACCTCGCGGCCATCTTCTTCCTCGTCTTCGCGGTGAACACCCTCGGGCAGGTGTCCGGCCCGACGGAGTCGTCCGTGTTGCCGCTCGTCGCATCCCGCGAGCAGCTTGCGTCCGCCGCATCGATCGTCAGCCTCGCGTCGAACGCGGGCACGGCGTTCGGCACGGCGCTGCTGGCGCCGGTCCTCGTGCGCGCCCTCAGCGTCGATGCCGTCTTCTTCGTCGCGGGGGCGATGCTGTTCATCGCTGCTTCGCGCGTCTTCGACCTGCCGACGAGGCAGCGGCGCCGCAAGATCGACTGGCTGCGGCCCAACGTCAACGTCGGCGCGACGGTCCGCTGGCTGATCCACGAGCGCTCCGTCGCGACGATGATGGTGGTGGCCGTGCTCGCCGGTACGGCCAGCATCGTCGTCCAGACGCTGGGGCCGCGCTACGTGTCGTCGGTGCTGGGCGTCGACGCGGCGGACTCCGTGTATGTCTTCGCTCCGACGTCCATCGGCCTGCTGGGCGCGCTGGCCGCCGGGCCCTGGCTGATCCGCCGCGCGGGCGAGCGTCCGGCCGCGCTGCTCGGCTTCGCCACCACCGCGTCCGTCCTCAGCCTCTTCGGGCTCGTGCCGGAGGTCGCGCCGTTGCTCGACCCCGTGAACCCGATCCGTCTGTTGGAAGGTATCGGCATCGAGCTGGAGCGCGACCTGCGCACCGCCAGCTTCCTCTCGATCTTCCTGGGGTTCGGCCTCTCGCTGACGGCGACGTCTGTGCAGACATACCTCAACCGCCGCGTGCCACTCACCTATCAGGGCCGCGCCTTCGCGCTCCAGAGCGTGATGAAGAACGGGGCGACCATCGTGCCGCTCCTCACGCTGGGGGCGCTGGCGACGGCGTTCGGCGCGCGCGCGGTGCTGCTCATCTCGCCGCTACTGCTGCTCGCGAGCGCGCTCGCGCTCGTCGAGATCAGCATCGTGCTCGGCGGCGGCCAGCGGCCGGCGTCGCGCCTCGACGTGCTGCAGACGTTCTGGGAGGAGTCCGATGCGCCGGTGTCAGACCCGGACGCCGCTCCGCTGCCGGAAGACGGCCACCACGGCGAAC
>DATMAH010000217.1:0-5047 GCA_035583735.1 Dehalococcoidia bacterium | reverse complement strand
AGGTTCGAGTCCTGCCCGGGGAGCCACATACCCTCACGACCTGGATAGTATCTGCGACACTGAGGGTGCCGTTGGCGAAGAAGGACAGTATGCGGTGGCGGGACTGGCGCGGGCTCCGTCTGCCAGACCCCGAAACACAGCCGTTCGGTGGTCTTCGGCACTCACAGCTTCGGCGCCGGAGGCACTCACAGCTTCGGCGCCCGATAGGCCCGGGATTTACCGTGAATCCACCTGCTGTGAATCTCGGCACGCTGTCGGTCGGCCAACCGACTGAAGTAAAGGTCGTGCTGACCGCCGCTCGGAGAGTAAAGGTACGCGTCCACCAGTCGGCGTTCCTTCAAAGTCGGGGCGTGTCGTCGGTCCGCTTACCCGCGAAGACGCGCTGCTCCGTGACATTCCTCGTTTCGTGGGCGGTCATCCGTGAACGAGGACGCGCTTCGTTGATGCGAGGTCGAGACCTTCGCGTGACCGGCAACATCAAGTTCATGTCGAACGAATCAGCGATTACCGTGCCGGTCTCGTTCATCGCGAGTCCCGTGCGTTCGTCGGCCTGAACCATGCCAGCCCGTCCCGGTCTTCGACCGCGTACTCGACGGCCATGTACGTGCGGACGCCGCGCTGCGCGGCGGCGCGTCTAAACAGATACCCGTCCGCGTGGGCAACGTCGATGCACTCGGCGGTCTCGATGAGCAGTGTCACAACGGAGCCCGAGTCGATGACAGCGCCGATGGCGCCGGACCTTGTTATGAGCCGCTCCCTTCCGAGCCGAACGGATCCTGCGAGACTGAGGTCGAGACCGCAGTATCTTCTACCTAGCAGCGGTCGAACGCAGCATCGTTGACCTCGCGGTAGGTCTTCCGCGGGTTGGAGACTGTAATGATGCTGGTCATGATTCGCGTGCTCGCGTCCGTCCATCGCATGCGTGCGCGGGCGGCGGGGCGCCATGCTCGGGCCCCGTTCCGTGCGCGTGCTGCACGGTAGGCGAACGTGGGCGCAGCGGATTGGGGGCGCCGGCGTCCTACGGCTGCGGCTATGGGGGCGGGTGTTCGGGCGCGTCTAACGCGCGGCCACGGCGGCCGCTTCGGCGCGGTCGTGGACGACGCCGATGTCCATCGCCGTATCCTCGGCGATGTGCGCCATCCACGCGGCGAATTCCGGGAGGCCGGCCGCGATCGCCGGCGCGTTCTCGGCGTGCTCGCGGCTATCCCAGACCACGACGTCGATCCACTCCCCGCCGTCGAGCTTCACCAGCTCAATGCGCAGAAGCCCGGGCAGGTGCTTGCGTGCCGCTTCCAGCATCGCCGGGCGCCGGGCGAGAAACGCGGCCTCCTCGCCCTCACGGACCTTGAATCGCGCTAGCTCGATGATCTCAGACATCGTCTCGTCTCCTCTCGTCGTTCGATCTTCAAGTGCAGTGTTACACCCGCGACACCTGCCTCTTGCCAGTTTCGATCAGGAGTCTGTGCGTCTGCGGCCGAGCGGTCCGGGCGAGGCAACGTGCGTCGAGCGACCGGCCGGGCACGGGCCTTCCGCTAAGCCGGCCGCTTCGGCATACTCCCCCCCGCGATGCCGCGCCGAGCGATTCCGGCACCCACCCCCGAGACCCAGGAGTTCTGGGACGGCGCCCGCCGTGGCGAGCTGCGGATCCAGCGCTGCCGGAGCTGCGGCAAGGCCTACTTCTTCCCCCGTCCCTTCTGCCCGAATTGCAGCTCGCGGGACGTCGAATGGTTCACGGCCTCGGGCCGCGGCAAGCTCTACTCCTACATCATCAACCACCGCGCCGCCTACGGCTGGGACGACGCCGTGCCCTACTGCATCGCCGTCGTCGAGCTGGAGGAAGGGCCGCGGATGATGACGAACATCGTCGGCGTCGAGATCACGCCGGAGAACCTGCCGATCGACATGCCGGTCGAGGTGACGTTCGAGAAGCAGACCGACGAGATCACGCTGCCGCTCTTCAAGCCGGCCGGGAGCGCCCGATGAGCCTGCGCATGGCGACGGCCATCGTCGGCGCGGCCGAGACGGACGAGCTGGGCAAGCTGCCGGGGAAGTCGGCGCTGCAGCTTCACGCCGAAGCGGCGATGAACGCGCTGGCCGACTGCGGCCTGACGAAAGACGACATCGACGGCGTCGCCTGCGCTGGGCTCTCGCCCGTGCAGACGGCGGAGTACCTGGGCATCACGCCCACGTGGGTCGACGGGACGGGCGTGGGCGGCTGCTCGTTCATGCTGCATGTGCGCCACGCCTCCGCCGCCATCAAGGCGGGGCTGTGCAAGACGGTGCTGATCACCCACGGCGAGAGCGGGCGCTCGCGCGTCGGCATGGGCGGCTGGAGCCGCTCGCCGCAGATGATCGGCGCGCAGTTCGAGGAGCCGTACGGCGTCGCCGGCGCGCCCACGCGCTTCACCATCCCGGCACTGCGCCACATGCACGAGTACGGCACCACGCACGAGCAGCTCGCGTCGGTCGCCGTGGCGACGCGCAAGTGGGCGGAGAAGAACCCGCGCGCCATGATGCGCGACCCCATCACCATCGACGACGTGCTGAACTCGCGCATGATCGCGTACCCGTTCCACATCCTGGAGTGCTGCCTGGTGACGGACGGCGGCGGCGCCCTCGTCGTCGTCTCCGCCGAGCGGGCGAAGGACTTCCCGAAGAAGCCCGTCTACGTGCTCGGCACGGGCGAGTCGACCGAGCACTCGATGATCTCGATGATGCACGACTTCACGGAAGCCCGCGCGTTCAAGGTCTCCGGCGAGCTGGCGTTCAACGAGGCGAAGATCTCGCGCAAGGACATCGACCACGCGATGTTCTACGACGCCTTCGCGCACACGCCGATGTACGCCCTCGAGGCGCTGGGCTTCGTGGGCAAGGGCGAGAGCGGGCCGTTCTTCGAGGAGATGCGCACCGCGCCCGGCGGCGAGTTTCCGCTGAACACGAACGGCGGCGGCCTCAGCTACACGCACACCGGCATGTACGGCATGTTCGCCATCCAGGAGTCAGTGCGGCAGCTCCGCGGCGAGGCGGCGGCACAGCTCGACGACGTGCGCATCAGCATCGCGCACGGCGTCGGTGGCATGTTCCACGCCGCCGGCACGCTCATCCTCACCAACGACGACAAGGCGTAGCCGCTGGGGAGGTAGTCGTTGGTCGTTCGTCGTCAGGGGAGCGGCCCGAACCACGAGCGACGGACGACCGGCGACCACGCCCGAAACTTACGACTAACACCCATAGCCCCTACACTCGACCCATGTCGCAGCTTCCTGATGCCGTCTTCCGCCCGAAGTCCGTCGCCGTCGTGGGCGCGTCGTCGAACGTCGACAGCCCCGGCCACGACTACGTGCGTTCGCTCATCGACTTCGGCTTCGCCGGGCCGATCTACCCGATCAACCCGCGCGCGTCCGAGGTCGCCGGCCTCACGGCGTATCCGTCGCTGTCGGCGACGCCGGGCGACGTCGAGTTCGTGATCTCGTGCATTCCGGCGGACGGCGTGCTGGACCTCATCGCCGAAGCGGCAGCCAAGGGCACGAAGGTGCTGCACCTGTTCACCGGGCGCTTCAGCGAGACCGGCGATAAGCGCGCGGCCGCGCTCGAGCGGCAGGTGCTGGAGCGCGCGGCATCAGCCGGCATCCGCATCATCGGGCCGAACTGCATGGGGGTGTACGACTCCGCCTCAGGCCTCTCGTTCCGGCCGGACCTGCCGCGGGGGCGCGGCGACGCCGCGTTCCTCTCGCAGTCCGGCAACAACTCCGTCGAGCTGATGCTGCACGGCGCGGCGCGCGGCCTGCGCTTCAGCAAGGTCGTCAGCTACGGCAACGCACTCGACCTCACGGAGTCCGACTTCTTCGCCTACCTGGCGCGCGACACGGAGACGGCCGTCGTCGGCGCGTACATCGAGGGGACGAAGGACGGACGGCGGCTCTTCGAGTCGGTACGGGCGTGCGCGGACGCGAAGCCCGTCGTGATCCTGAAGGGCGGGCGCACCGGCGCCGGCTCGCGGACGGCGGCGTCGCACACTGCGGCGCTGGCGGGACAGCGGCAGGTGTGGAGCGCGGCGCTGCGGCAGGCCGGCGCCACCGAAGTGGCCACGTTCGACGAGCTCATCGACATGATGGTGGCGTTCGCATTCCTCCGGCCGGGCGCCGGGGTCAACGTCGGCGTCGTCGGGGGTGGCGGCGGGCGCGCCGTGCAGTCCGCCGATGTCTGCGAAGAGGCGGGCTTGCGCGTGCCGAAGCTGACCGACGAGATCCAGCGCGTGCTGCGCGAGAAGGCGCCGAACCTCGCGGGCTGGGTCGACAACCCCGTCGACCAGTCGATCCTCGCGGGCAGCGGCGTCTCCGGCGCGCGCCTGCTCGAGATGATGCTGGAATCGCCCGCGTACGACGCCTACATCGCCAACGTGGGCGAGGACTGGGTGCTCGGGCGCCCGGACGCCGAGGAGCGGCTTGGGCACCTGGTCGGCCGCTTCGCCGAGATCGGCAAGACGGCGCAGAAGCCGATCGCGTTCGTGCTGGGCCCGGCGGACTCGCCGGACGAAGCGAAGTGGCGGGCGGTGGAGGGTGCGCGGCAGCGGCTGACGGCCGCGCGGCTCGCCGTCTATCCCAGCGTCGACCGCGCCGCGCACGCGCTCAGCCGCTTCCTCTCGCACCACCGCGACCGCGCGTAGCACTCGCGTCGACGCATACGGCGAGCGCATGCAACGCGGACGCCGCGCGGGCTGACGGAGCACGCAACGGGGCTGTCGATGGACCCGTGTTACGCGTCCGGGTGCGCGCGCATGTAGTCGCGGACGAACCAGCACCGGGGCAGGGGCGTGAGGTTCCGCCGGCGCGCGTCGGCGATGACGTGGGCGACGAGCCGGTCGGCGTAGCCGCGGCCGCGGTATGCGGGCAGCGTCTCCGTGTACGGGAGCACCATGCGGTCGCCGTCGATGGCGTAGTCGCAGTAGCCGACCAGCGTCCCGTCCTCGAGCCGCGCCTCGTAGCGCGCGAGCGCGGCGTTATCGGCGAAGCGCAGCGTGCCATCGGCGGCCATCGGCCCTCCCGTC
>DATMAH010000216.1:0-13736 GCA_035583735.1 Dehalococcoidia bacterium | reverse complement strand
CTCGCCGACGCGTCGGTGCTGCTCCACGTCGTGGACATCACGCATCCGGATGCCGCCAGCCAAGGCGAGACGGTCGAGGCGACACTCCGCGACCTCGGCCTGCTCGACAAGCCGCGCATCACGGTGCTGAACAAGGTCGACCAGCTCGTGGACACCGACGGGAACGCCATCACGTCCATCGACGAGCTGGCGGCTGCCCGGGCGACGCTGGCGGCGGACAACCCGGACGCCGTGCTGGTATCGGCGCAACAGCGCTGGGGGCTCGACGAGCTGCGTGAACGCGTGATCGAGGTGCTGGAGCGCGAACCGGTGCGGACGGCGTAGGTAGCTGACAGCAAGCGTCAGCAAGTGGTTGCCCCGCGCTACGCCGTCGTGATTCGATCATGGTGATGGACGCGATCGTCGAGGCCTCCTGGCGCCCGTATCCGTCGGCGGCGATGATGCTCGCCGGCGCGGCGATCTTGGTAGCAGCGGCCCGCGCGGCGATAGGCGCGGGCCGGCTGTCGGCGTGGGATCCCGGCAAAGGTCTGGCCTTCATGCGGGCGTTCCGCATATCGATCGTGGGGCTGGCGTTGCTGTCGCTGGGGGCCGCCTGGATGTGGCACCAGACCTGGCTCGCCGTGCTGGCGCTGCTCATCGGCGGCGGTGAGCTCTTCGAATCGACGCTGGACATCTCGGCGTTGCGGCGCGCGGCCAAACGGCAGGGACTGCGTCCCTGAGCCTGCCCGGCACCGATGCCTCCGGCGCATGCGCCGATATCGCCGCGCCGCCCATCGCCGTACACTGCTAGCGCATGAAATACGACGTCATCGTCCTCGGCGCCGGCCCCGCCGGCAGCACCGCCGCACGCCGCCTCGCGCTTGAGGGCGCGCGCGTCCTGCTGCTGGACAAGGCGTCCTTCCCGCGCGACAAGCCCTGCGGCGGGGGTGTCACCTTCCGCGCGGACCACGAGAACGACATCGACCTCTCGCCCGTCACGGAGCGCGCGATCTACGGCGCGCGCTTCAGCGCCGATATGGGGCGCAGCTTCGTGCGCACGTCGGACCGTCTCCTCGCCCGCATGACGCAGCGCGAGAAGCTCGACGCATACCTCGCGGAGCAGGCGGCCCGCGCGGGGGCCGACTTTCGCGACGGCTGCCCCGTGAGCGAGGTCGACGCGCGTGGCGACGGCGTTACGGTGCGCGCGCGGAGCGACCTCTTCGAGGCGCCCGTGATGGTCGGCGCGGACGGCGTCAACGGACTCACCGCGCGCACGCTGGGACTGGCGCCCGCGAGCGAGCACGCGGTCGCCTTCGAGGCCAACTATCCGGCGGACGATGCGCTGATGTCGCGGTGGGAGCGGCTCATCGGCCTCGACGTCGGCGGTGTCCCCGGCGGCTATTGCTGGGTGTTCCCCAAAGGCGACCACCTCAACGTCGGCGTCGGCGGCTGGAAGTCGATCGGCCCGACGCTGCGCCGACGGCTCTCACGGTTCTGCGCGTACTACGGCTTCGACGAGTCACGGCTGTTCGGCCATCGCGGCTATCATCTCCCGCTGCGGGCGGAGGGGCAGCCGGTCGTGCGCGGGCGCGTGATGCTCGCGGGCGACGCCGCCGCGCTCGTCGACCCGCTCTCGGGCGAGGGCATCTGGGCGGCATTCGTCAGCGGGCGGCTCGCCGCGGCAGAGGCGATGCGCCTCCTGCGCGGCGAGGCGGCGGACCTGGACGGCTACGGGCGGGCGCTGGACGCATTGATGCGCGACGAGATCGTCGCGTCGCGGCGGCTCGCGGCGTTCCTGCACCTGCTGCCCGCGATCTCGGTCATCATGCTCAAGTACAACGACACGTTCTGGCGCTACTTGGTCGACGTCATCCGCGGGGACATGACGTACCCGGAGGTGCCGAGGAAGCTGGGGCCGTTGCAGCACGTCGTCTACCGCATCGCCGACTGGCAGATCAGCCGCCACCGGCGTGAGCTTTCCCGCGAAGCACAGCCATCGCCGGCATGAAGCCGCTGCCGCCCCATCCCGTCCTGAGGGCCGGCGACTACGTACTGCGGCCGCTCACCATGGCCGACGCGCCGGACTGGTACGAGTGGCTTTCGGAGTACGACGTGTCGGACGCTATCAGCTATGACGTGCGCTCGGTCTCGGATGTGCGGCGCATCGTCGCGTGGTACCTCGAGCGCCGGTCCGCGGGCGACGCACACCGGTGGATGATCCGCGGCGCCGATGACGGTCCGGTCGGCACAGTCGGATTCAACGTCTGGGACACGGCATCTGACCGTGCCGAGATCGGCTACGACTTGCGGCCCTCGCACTGGGGCCGCGGCATCATGACTGCGGCCTGTCGCGCCGTCCTGGCGTTCGCGTTCGAGCAGGGCGTGAACCGCGCCGAGGCGATCGTGCTGACCCCCAACGAGCGGTCGTCGCGCGTGCTCTCTCGGCTCGGCTTCCGGAGCGAGGGCATCCTGCGCGAGTACAGGCGTGTGCGCGGCGCCTATCGCGACGCGGAGATGTTCAGCCTGCTGCGACGCGAGTGGCAGGCGGAGGGCGCATAGCGCCTTACGGCACGCTGCTCTCCACGCGCTCGCACTCCTGCGGGCCATCCGGCGTCGGCGTTGGTGTGCGGCCGGCCGGCGTCGGACTCGCGGCGGGCGGCACCGCATCGCCACAGAGAAGACGTGACGTGTCGACGACTACACCTTCAACACCGGCCTGCGTCGCGAACTCGTCGAGGTCCCGCTCCCCGTCGCCGGCCACCAGCTCGCCGTCGCCGTCCCACCGGTCGCTGCCGCAGGGGTCGACGTACAGCCCCGGGCCGATGCTGTCGTCGCCCGGGATGGTAGCGTCCGGATCCCAGGCGATGCGGCAGCCACGGACGTGCCCGGTGAAGCCGGGAGGGTAGACATAGAAGGCGTGCAGGCGCCCATCGCTGCCGGCGCCAGCGTAAAAGTCGTGCAGGGCGAAGAGCTGGGGGGAGCCGCCGTACTCGTTCGTCAGGCGCGTCTGCACCAGCACCGGGCGGTCGTCGTCGTCCTCGCTGACGGCGGCGAAGAAGGCTCCGACGGCCGTCCCGAGGGCGGCGACGGCGATGAGGAGGGCGAGCGCGGCGCCCAGGCGGGAGCTAATCATGGCGGCCGTCACCGCCGGCTGCAGGGGAGGGTGTGGCGGGCACGGCGCAATTATAGGGGCGGCGAATCCTCGGGCCAGCGGGAACAATCCGGGCGCCGCCGGCGTCTTGCACGCAGAGGACAACAGCCGAGTGCGTGGAGGAGACGCGATGCAGCGATTTAGCACTATGTCAAGACTGGCGGCCGGCGGGCTGGCCATCGTTGCGGCGATTGCCCTGGGCGCCGGGGCCTACGCCATGTGGGGCGACAGCGGCGATAGCGGTGCGCCCGCCCAGGATGCGGCGACCGAGCAGGATGGCGGCGGCGGCGTGGGCCTGGGCATGTGCGCGCCCGGCGTGACCGACTGCGTCGACATCATCGTCGACGAGAACGGCGGCGACGCGTCGGGCGCCTGCCTCGAAGGCGCGACGGACTGCATCGACAACCCGGCGGACGGCGACGCCGCGCGTTGCGCCGCCGACGGACCGGACTGCATGGAGCCCATCTTCGCGGACCCGGGCTGCGTCGATGACGGCAGCGGCACCGTGACCTGCGAAACCCCGTGCTCCGGCGACGACACGATCGAGCTGGTCGACCCGCCCGCGAACGGTCCGGCAGCGACGGACGAAGAAGCCAGCCTCGCCGAAGAGGAGCGCGCGCGCGCCGCGGGGGAGGACTGCGCACCGGCGCCGTGCGACCCTGACGCGGGAGGCGAGTGCCTGGCGCCCGACTGCGCCGTCGCGAGCGACGGCACGGTGACCTGCCCGGAGCCTGCGGAGGGCAACGGCGGCGGCACGGACGCCGGCGGGGGCAGCGCGCCCGGCGCAGCGGGTGAGGCGGAGCCACGGACGGAGCCCGGCGTCCCGGAGGTTGACCCCGCGCAGTAGCGCACGGAGACGTAGGACAGCGCACGAGAGGGAGGCCTCCCGAGGGAGGCCTCCTTCTTGTGCGCGTACTGACGCGAACCGTTACGGCATGAGGCCGGGGAACTCCGTGATCTCCGGGATCTCGAAGACGCTGTCGTCGACGTCGCCGCTAACCTCGCTGGCCTCGAAGACGCCGCCCTCCTCGTCCTCGATGTACAGGATGGCGCCCGTGTCGCGGCCGATGCAGCCCGTCGTCACGGAGCCCGTGTCCGTGTCGCGGGTCTCGAAGCAGTCAGCGTCCTCGCCGGCGATCTCTCGCTCGGTCTGGCTGACGACTTCCACGTTCTCGTCGACCTGGAACTCCTCGGCCAGGTCGCCGACGCCCGCCCCGAACGGGCTATCGCCACCGAAGCAGACCTCTTCCGCGTCCGGGTCGATGCCCAGGTCGCCGAGGTCGCCGAGGTCGCCGAAGGCCTCCGGGGAAGTGCAGAACGCGGTCTCCTCGCCGTTCGTGACGAAGCGGCCGTCGAAGGTCGCGCCTTCCTGTTCTCCCTCGATGAAGATGACGAGGCGGTCGGGCCCATCCTTGACCATGCGGAACGAGCTGATGCCCTCGACCGCGCCGGAGACGCTGTAGGTGACGTCAAAGGTGCCCTCGTTGAAGCGGCCGGCCGCGCCCTGCAGGTCGCCCAGGTCGCCACCACCGCCGGCATCGTCGCCGTCTCCGGCATCGCCGTCGTCTCCGCCATCGCCGTCGTTGTCGCCGCCGTCGCCGTCGCTCGGCGTTTCTGCGGCAGCCGGCGTGTCGTCGCCGCCGTCTCCGTTATCGCTGTTGTTGTCGTCGCCGCACGCCGCGGCGAACACCAGCATCAACGCTGCCAGTGCGGCCCCGATTGTTGCCCACCAACCGAGCCTGGATCTCTTCAAACCTGATGCCTCCTCCGTGCTAACCCGCGGCTCTCGCCGCCCGCGGCACTATACCCGACGGCGATCCGGGAGATTGCGAGAGGGTGGCTCAGGCTTGTTGCAGTTGCGTGATCATCGAGCGCAACCGCTGCTCATCCTCGGGCGTGCGAGCCGGGATGGCGAAGGCGGCGCGGGTGGTGACGCCGCCATAGTGCTTCAACAGCTTCGGGACCAGGTCGTCGTAGGTCGCGATCGTGCAGAACTGCTCCAGCATGTCGTCCGTGATCAGCTCGGACATCGCCGCCCACTCGCCGCGCTTCGACATCTCGAAGAGCCGCTCGAAGACGTCGCCCCAGCCGTGGATGTCCATCACCGGCCGGTACGACGGCGTCGAGGCGTAGAACGCGATCTGCCGCCGCACGGGCGCGGCGTTCTTCGTCAGCTCGGCGCTGTCTTTGCCCGTGATGATGAAGCCCAGGCCGGCGATGTCGATGTCCTTCACCGAGCGGCCGGCCTTCTTCGCCCCCTCCTCGACCGCCGGCATGATCACCTCGTGCAGGTACTTCGGGGTGTTGAAGCCGTGGAGCCGGAGGCCGTCGCAGAGCTCGCCGGCGAGGCGGCAGTTGTAGGGGTTGACGGCGGAGATGTAGATGGGGATGTGGGGATGCTCGATGGGGCCGGGGTTGAAGACCGGCGTCATCAGCGTGTACTCGTAGCTCTTCCCCTTGAAGCCGGGGCGTGTGCCGTTCTGCCAGCTATCCCAGATCGCCCGCAGCATGAGGACGTACTCGCGCAGGCGCGGCCCGGGCGCGGTGTCCCACGAGCCCCCGTAGCGCCGGATGTTGTGGCCCTTCACCTGCGTGCCCAGGCCCAGCAGGAACCGCCCGTTCGAGAACTTCTGCAGGTCCCACGCCATCTGCGCCGTCACCATCGGCGCACGCGGGAAGGCGATGGCGACGGCGGTGCCGAGCGTCAGCTTCGTCGAGTGCTCGGCGGCTACGACGAGGGGGAAGAAGGGGTCGTGTCCCGTCTCCGGCGTGAGGACGCCGTCATAGCCCAGCGCTTCCGCGCGCCGCGCGTCCGCCGCGGCCTGCCGCAAGTCGGTAGTGCTGACGCCGGTCTCGACCTTCACGGTGGGCTCCTTCTCGCTGTGCGCCGCCACCGTTGGCGGGAACCGGCATTGTAGTCGCCCGCCGCTGCGCGCGCAGCATCGCGACGACGCGCGACGGCCTGTCATGCGAAAACGCCGTCAGAGGGGCGCAAGCGGCTGGTGAGAGCCCCTATGTCAACCTCAGCGCCGTCCGCCACGGATGAGCGGACCGCCCGCAGGGCTGCGGGCGAGCCAGTGGCCAGGCCCGGGGAGCCGGGCGTTCACCAGGAGGGCAGCGCATGGTTGCGGAAGCTCGGTACACGCAGGAGGAGACGGCGACAGGAAGCGGCGGCGTCGAGGACGAACTGACGAGGACGGAGAAGCTCCGGATCGCGGCGAGGGTGCTGATCCGGCGGGGCATGGCGGGCAATGGCCGGCGGTGGGGGCTGCAGTCGCGGCTGGCGGAGCACTTCGGTGTGACGCGGCAGCGGGTCAGCCAGATCGTCCGCCAGGAACTGAACGCCCTGAATGCTGATTCTCGATAAGCGCAAGGCTATCGAGCAGATCGTCGCATTGACCGCACACGAGACGGAGGCCGAAGCTGAGGCGGCCCTCAACTCGACCCACGCGCGCACCCGCCAGCGCGTCGCGGTGTACGAGCGGTCTCGCGCGGCGATGCAGGAGGGGGACGCGGCCGGGACACGGCTGCGCCGCGCCGTCCGGCTCGCCACGGACGGCGCCTCCCCGTAACGCCGATGGACCGGCGTCCCACGGCCGAGGGGGCGCCGGTCTTCTCTTCTCCATCCACCATTGGCAGACGGCACTTCCACGTAACGTCAGCGTCCGTGAAGCTACGAAGGCCGGAGGCCGCCTCGCGCGCACCGGCGCCGATACCCAGCGGAGCGTGACCGGATGTACATCGACCTCAACAAAACCCTCACCGACGAGCAGAAGCTGCTGAAGCAGCAGGTGCACGAGTTCGCGCGCGACGTCATGCGCCCGGCAAGCATCGCGCTCGACAAGATGACGCCGGAGGAGACCATCGCCGAGGGCTCGCCGATGTGGGACGTCTTCCGCCGCGCGTACGAGGAGGGGTACCACGTCCGCAACTTCCCGACGGCGCTGGGAGGCGCGGGGCTGGGGCCGCTGGAGTCGCACATCGTGAACGAGGAGATGGGCTGGGGCAGCGCCGGGCTCGCCATCGCCCTCGCCGTCTGCTCCTTCCCGTTCGCCTTCGCGGCGAGCCGCAAGGACCCGCAGATCATCGACGAGATCGTGCAGCCGTTTCTGCAGGACCGGCAGGGGCGGTACATCGGCTGCTGGGCGATCACGGAGCCGGGACACGGGTCCGACACGCTGATGCCCGGCACACAGTACTTCACCGACCCGAACATCACCTACGGCCTGAACGCCGTGCTGGACGGCGACGAGTACGTCCTCAACGGCCAGAAGTCGGCCTGGGTGTCGAACGGGACGATCGCGACGCACGCACTGGCCTTTCTGGGCGTCGACAAGTCAAAAGGGATGGCGGGGGGCGGCGTGGCGATCGTGCCGCTGGACCTGCCGGGCGTCTCCAAGGGCCCGCCGCTGAACAAGATCGGCCAGCGGGCGCTGAACCAGGGCGAGATCTTCTTCGACAACGTGCGCATCCCGAAGGCCTTCATGCTGGTGCCACCGGAGGCGTACACCGGCGCCATCGATGCGGTGCTGGCCGGCGCAAACGCCTACATGGGCTCCGTCTTCACGGGGGTGGCGCGTGCCGCGTTCGAGGAGGCGCTGGCGTACGCGCGGAACCGCGTGCAGGGCGGCGTGCCCATCGTCGAGCACCAGCTCGTGCAGAAGAAGCTGTTCGACATGTTCGTGAAGGTGGAGACCGCGCGGCAGCTCTCCCGGGCGACGGTGGTCTACAACCAGGGCACCTTCCCGCCGGGCACGATCTACTCGATCTCGTCGAAGGTCTACTGCACGCAGGCGGCGTTCGAGGTCGCGAGCGACGCCGTCCAGCTGCACGGCGGCATGGGCCTCACGAAGGAGATGCTGATCGAGATGATCTTCCGCGACGCCCGCGCGAGCATGATCGAGGACGGCTCGAACGACATCCTCTCGCTCACGGCGGCGAAGAAGATCATCGACACCTACGCACCGTAGAGGAGAGCTGTCAGCTATCAGCTATCAGCTATCCGCCATCGGTCGGCGCGCTCATCCAGGGTGTCCTGAATCTCCAGCGGTTTGGCGTATAGGAAGCCCGCTCCTCTGCTGTCTGCTGTCTGTTGTCTGCTGCCGCACCCCCACTTGCTCGTAAACGCGTTGACATCGAGGGCGGGATGTCCGGATGTCAAGCGGTTCCGCTTGCCGCCCGGTCGCGGCCCGGCTAGCATCGGACGCGAGGGCCCACGCCCAATCGAAGGATCGAATCACGGTATGGATGCCATCCGCGCGCGCGCAGCCCTGTCCGCCGCCACCCTTTGCGCCGCGCTTGCCGCCGGCGCCCTCGTGCTCGCCCTCGGTGGCGCACCAACCTCGTCGAGCGCCGCGAGCGTCGAACCGGTGCTCGTCACCGTGACGTCGAACCTCACGTGCGATGACTTCGAGCCGCCGGGCGCCGACTGGAACGAACTCAAGGTCGACCCGAACGATGACGGCATCTTCGCCGACGACGACGGTCCCCTGAAGGTCGAAATCGACAACACGACCAACGACAAGACGTTCGACTGGACGAGCGTGGACTACGCCACGGACCTGCCGCCCGGCATCAGCGTCGACGCCGTGTACGTGAAGGGCGGCAGCGGCGGCAGCCACCGCTACGTCTACGACCCCGAGTCGGTCGGCGACACCGGCCTCAGTTCGCCCGGCGCGGGCGACTCGAACGGCATCAGCCACATCTCCTTCTGCTACGACGTCGAGGGCGAGACGGAGACGCCGGAGGTGACGACGACCCACCTGCCCTCGACGGGTACGCCGGCGGTGACCGAGACGCCCGGCGCCACGACGACGGCCATCGCCAGCGCCACCAGCACGCCGGTGCCGACGGACACGCCGACCCCGACGGCGACGAACACGCCAACGGCCACGCCGACGAATCCGCCGCTGACGCACACGCCCACCCGCACGCGCACGCCGGACACGGACACGACATCGACGCCGGCGTCGACGGAAGTGGCGGGCGAGGATGTGACGCCGATCAGCGAGGTGTTGGGCGCGACGCCGCCCGCCGGGCCCGGCGTGAGCGGGCTGCCAGCCGCCGGCGATGGCTGGCAGGAGTGGCGCGGTGGCTACGGTGCGATCGCCTTCCTGGGCGTGGTCTTCGCGCTCTTCGGCGTGTGCCTGTACTCGTTCTGGCGGGCGCGACAGGAACCATAGCCGGCCAGCCGCGCTGACGCTTAGGCCTCGATCGCCGGACCGGTGGCGAGGGCGCGCTCGGCGTCCGGTTCAGCCGCGGCGCTCGGCGACGGCGTCACGATCAGGTAGTACACCAGCGACCCCCACAGCCAGAGCACCGGTACCGGCTTCGTCGCGTGATGCGCCAGGCCGGCCCAGCGCGGCCAATAATTCTCGATAGCGACGCCGAACACGCGCTCACCAGGAATAGAGTTGAGAAAGCGGTCGAACAGGAAGTACGGCGTGGGGAGTGCGACCGCCACAAAGACGATCAGCGCCATCAGCCGGAACTCGGGCTGATAGATGATGAGCAATACAAGCGCGGGAAGCAGCATCACATAGTGGTGCGACCACACGTCCGTGTAGACGAGGAAGTAGACGCTTATCCACATTGGCGCGAGCAGCGTCACGTCGATATCGCGCGGGCGAAATGTGGCGGCGAGCGACGCCCCGAGCACGGCGGCGCCGATGCCGAACAGCAGCCACGAAGGCGCATGTGTGGCGTCCGGCACCCACCAGAGCCACATCGTACGGACGAGCTGCATGAAGCCGAGGTCGGCCGTGGAGAACGCGTCGCTGCGGCTGCGCTCGCCGAAATACTCGGAGAAGTTGTGCCGCCAGAAGTGCTCGAACTCGCCGGGGTTGATGAGCACATACGGGACGTTCAGGATTGCGACGGCGACCAGCGCTGCGGCGATGACGCGCCAGTGCCCCATGCGCAGCAGCAGCGGCGCAAGCAGGGCCGTGTTCGCCTTCACCATGAGCGAGACAGTCCACGGGACCGCCGACGCCCAGGCGCGGCCCCGCAGCAGCAGGATGAGGGTCAGCAGCAGGAGCGTGGCCATGAGGATGGAGAACTGGCCGAGATACATCTCCGTGTACAGCGGCGTCGGAACGAGCCACAAGGAGGCCGATGCCCAGTTCCACGGCGCGTGATCGCGCCCGACCCGAAACGTCAGCCATGCACAGCCCAGCAGCATGCACTCGACGAGCGCCTCCCAGACCCAGTACGCGGTCTCCGGCGGGAGCGCGTTCAGCGGGACGGCAAGCGCGTAGGCGACGAAGGGCATGTAGCGAAACGGCGGCGGCGCGATCGGGACGTCGAGGAAGAAGAAGTCGACCACGTAGATGGAGCGGCCGTCGATGAGCCAATCGCCGGCCTGGTAGATGGCGTAGAAGTCGATCGCCTGCGGCGCCGTGTCCGAGTCGTGGAACAGGGGGTCCATGTGCCCGGTCCACAGCGACGACATCATGAAGATGTGCCAGAGGACGGCGGCCGCGAAGAGGATGCGTGGCCAGTGCTGCCGGAGTCCGGGGAGACGCATCGCCGGATACTACCAAAACGAGCCAGTGCGCCGCGACGGAGTGATGTGACCGTCAAGATCGGGCGCGTTACCCTGCCCCGCATGGAGAACCAGCGCTACCTGCACACGCCCATCCAGCGGTTTCAGCCGGACGCCAACGCCTCGCTGCGGGACTTCGTGGCGGCGCTCGGGCGGACCGGCGGGCAGTCGCGCCGCCTCGGCGCGGCCATCTCGCTCTGGGACAGCATGCTGGAGCGCGACCGCGTCGTCTTCTGCTCGGTCGCGGGTGCGCCCGTGCCGATGGGCTTCGGGCCGGCGATCGCGTCGCTCGTGGAGCGCCGCGCCATCGACGTCCTCGACATCACGGGCGCCCAGCTCACCCATGACATGCTCGAGATCATCGGCAGCAAGCACTTCCAGGGTCACGTCCAGTCGGACGACGCGGCGCTGGCCGAGGCGGACGTCAACCGCTTCTGGGACACCTACGGCGACGAAGCCGACTATCGCCGCGTGGAGCCGATGATCTTCGAGTTCGCGCGGGGCCTCCCCGGCCGGCCGCTGACGACGCGCGAGTACATCTACCGGATGGGCGGCTTCTTCAAGGGCATCGGCTCGCAGCACGGCATCCTCACCGCCGCGCACGACGCCGGCGTGCCCGTCTACTGCCCCGCTATCGGCGACTCGGTGCTGGGGATGGACCTGGGGTTCTTCCGCGCGGAGGAGGGCAAGCGCGTCGTCTTCGACGTCGTGCAGGACGTCCTGGAGATGACGGCCATCGTGCTGCTGGCGGAGGAGCTGGGGCTGCGGACGTCGACGGTGATCTTCGGTGGCGGCGCGCCCCGCAACCACATCCAGCAGTCGCAGATCGGCACCTACATGTTCAAGGCGAAGGGCAGGGGCCACGCGGAGGCGGTGCGCTTCAGCCTGGAGCCGGTGGAGACGGGCGGCCTCTCCGGATCGACCATCTCGGAGGGCGTGAGCTGGAAGAAGTTTGACCCGCAGGTGGAAGCCGCGGAAGTGTTCCTCGACTCCAACCTGTCGATCGCCGTCGCGTCGTCGCTGGTCGGCGGGCGCGATGCGGCGCGCTGCTTCCGGTACCGCCACGAGGACGACGGGTCGCTCACCGTCGTGCACGATGGCCGCGAGTACAATCTGAGCGAGAAGTACGGCTTCTAGCCCGCCGCCGCGCCCGCGGCGCTACGAACCGGGGACCGAGTGCAACACAGCGACCATCCTCGTGTGCGCGACCTCGCACAGCCTCGCTACCGCCCGCTGGTGCGGCCCCTGCAGGAGTTCCTCAGCACGGAGAGCGCGGGCGGCATCCTGCTGCTCATCGGCGCGGCGGCGGCGCTCATCTGGGTGAACGCGCCGTTCGGCGATACGTACGAGGACTTCTGGCACACGCGCATCGTCGTCGACCTCGATGCCATCCGCATCGACGAGTCGCTCGTCCACTGGGTGAACGACGCCGCGATGGCGGTCTTCTTCTTCGTCGTGGGCATGGAGATCAAGCGGGAGTTCGTCGCCGGGGAGCTGGCGAACCGCCGGAGCGCCATGCTGCCGATCTGCGCGGCGCTCGGCGGCATGATCGCGCCGGCGGCGATCTACTTCGCGATCAACGCTGGCTCGGGCGGCGAATCGCTGGACGGCTGGGGGATCCCGATGGCGACGGACATCGCCTTCGCCGTGGGAATTCTGACGCTGGTGAAGGGCGTGCCGCTGGGGCTGAAGGTGTTCCTGCTAGCCCTGGCCATCGTCGACGACCTGGGCGCCATCGCCGTCATCGCCATCTTTTACACCGACGACCTGTCTCTACCGTGGCTGCTCGGCGGCATAGGGATGCTCGGCGTCGTGCTGGCCATGAACCGGCTGGGCGTGCGCGACGTGTTCTTGTACCTGATCGCCGGCGTCGTCACGTGGCTGATGGTCTACGAGTCGGGTGTGCATGCGACGGTGGCCGGTGTGGCCCTTGGCCTCATCACGCCCCTGCGGCCGCTGATCGACCGTGCCACCTTCGCGTCAACCAGCCAGGAGCTGATCTCACACGTATCGAGACGGGACACCCGGACGCCGGACGAAGCCGCCGACGAGCTGAGCGCCTTGCGCGAGCTGGAGGAGCTGTCGCGGGAGAGTCAGCCGGTCCTGGAGCGGCTGGAGCACGCGCTGCATCCCTGGACCAGCTACATCATCATCCCCATCTTCGCGCTCGCGAACGCCGGCGTTGCGGTCAGCGGCGACGCGATCGGCGATGCGGCGGGGTCGACGGTGACGCTGGGGGTGATCGCCGGCCTGGCCATCGGCAAGCCGCTGGGCATCTTCGCCTTCGGCTGGGTGGCCGTGCGCGCCGGCATCGCCTCGTTGCCGTCCGGGACATCATGGAGACAGTTCCTCGCCGTAGGCCAGATCGCCGGCATCGGCTTCACCGTGTCGCTTTTCATCAGCGGGCTCGCCTTCACGGATCCCGAGATCATCGATGCGTCGAAGATCGGCATCCTCACGGCCTCGGCCATCAGCGCCGCAGTGGGGTTGATCGCGCTGCGGATAGTCTCCCGCTCGCCTGGCGGTGACGGAGCGGCAGCCAAACGCGAGCCCGCCGCGGCGGGACGCGCGCGGGATGCGCGGTAGCGAGCGCCGGTGACGTAGGTGGACCAGGCGGGCACGAGAACGTGCCCGCTTCTCCCGTGCGGCTTGTGGTGCGGTGCTAGCTCGCGCGCTCGGTGCTGTCGCTGGGCGGCTTGATCTTCGCGTAGCAGTTGCTGCAGTAGACCGGGCGGTCGCCGCGGGGCTGGAACGGCACCTCGGTCATCATGCCGCAGTCGGCGCAGGTTGCCGGGTGCATCTGCCGCGGCGTGCGGCCACCGAAGCTGGCGAAGACGCCGTAGCGCACGTAGCCCTCGTCCGGCTCCTGCGTGCGCATCGTCTTGCGGGCGGAGCGGCAGGACGGGCAGCGGACGGGCTCGTTCTGCAGGCCCTTGTTCGCGTAGAACTCTTGTTCACCGGCGGTGAACGTGAAGTTCTGCTTGCAGTCGCGGCATACCAGTGTCTTGTCTGTGAAGCTCAAGTCATCCCCCCTCAGGGACACAAATGTGCGGCCCACCGAGG
>DATMAH010000215.1:0-3134 GCA_035583735.1 Dehalococcoidia bacterium | reverse complement strand
GAGGCTGTGTTGTGCGTGAAGCGTGCGGTGTGGCGTGCGATGGTGCGCCGAGACGGATATCGGGCTAGCGGGAATGTTCACGTAGAATGCCGCGGATGAACCAGATTCGGCAGATGACGGCGGACGAGATCCGCGAGACGTTCACGCGGCACTTCGAGGAGCGGGGCCACCGGCGGCTGCCGAGCGCGTCACTGGTGCCGCACGGCGACCCGACGCTGCTCTTCACCAGCGCGGGGATGGTGCCATTCAAGCCGTACTTCATGGGCCTCGCCGAGGCGCCGGCGCCGCGCCTCACGACGGTGCAGAAGTGCTTCCGCACCACGGACATCGACGAGGTGGGCGACTACAGCCACCTGACGTTCTTCGAGATGCTGGGCAACTTCAGCATCGGCGACTACTTCAAGAAGGAAGCCATCGGGTGGGCGTGGGAGCTGCTGACGCAGGGCTATGGCCTGCCGGCCGACAAGCTGTGGGTGTCGATCTTCCTCGATGACGACGAGGCGCATGACTACTGGCTGTCCGTGGGGATGGCCGACGAACGCATCCGACGCTACCCGGAGAAGAACAACTACTGGTTCTCCGGCGACGTCGGGCCGTGCGGGCCAAACAGCGAGATCTTCTTCGACCGCGGACCGCGCGCTTCGTGCGAATACTGCCAGCGCGGCGAATGCATCCCCAACCTGGAGCCAGACTGCGGCCGCTTCCTGGAAATCTGGAACCTCGTCTTCATGACGCTGTACCAGGCGGAGGACGGCACGCGCACCGAGCTGCCGCGCAAGAACATCGACACCGGCTCCGGGCTGGAGCGCGTCGCCTGCGTGCTGCAGCAGAAGGAGACGGTGTACGACACGGACCTCTTCGCGCCCGTGCTCCGGCGCATCGAGCTGGCGACCGGGAAGGCGTACGGCGCCGACGACGAGACGGACCGCGCGATGCGCGTCGTCGCGGAACATGTGCGCTCGTCGACGTTCCTCATCACGGATGGCGTGCTGCCGTCGAACGAGGGCCGCGGCTACGTGCTGCGGCGCATCCTCCGCCGCGCCGTGTACTTCCTCACGCAGCTCGCGGGCGCCACGGAGGGCACCTTGCTCGACCAGGTGGCCGAGGCCGTCATCGCCAACCAGGAGCGCGCGTACCCGGACCTGCGCGACCGCGCGTCGTTCACGCTGCGGCTGCTCGCCGCCGAGGAGTCGAAGTTCCGCGAGACGCTGGAGCGCGGCCGCGCGCACCTCGACGAGATCCTTGCCGCGGCGAAGGCGGCGAAGACGGTGACCGGCGTGCAGGCGTTCACGCTGTACGACACCTACGGCTACCCGCTGGAGCTGACGCAGGAGATCGCGGCGCGCGAGGGCTTCACCGTCGACCTCGAGGGCTTCGGGCGGGAGATGGAGGCGCAGCGCGAGCGCGGCCGCGCCGCGGCGAAATTCGAGATCGACGCGGACCGCACGGAGCAGTACCAGCAGCTCGCTGCACAGACCGCCTCCCGCTTCGTCGGCTACGACCGCACACGGCACGAGACGACGGTCGCGGGCATCATCGGCGGCGCCGGCGTGCAGGACGCCGCGGGTGAGGGCGAGACAGTGGAGGTGGTGCTGGTCGAGACGCCGTTCTACCCCGAAGGGGGCGGCCAGGTGGGCGATACCGGCGAGGTCGCCGGCCCCGACGGGCGCGTCGCCGTGGAGGACACGCAGTCGCCGGCCGAGGGATTGATCGTGCACCGCGGGCGCGTCGTCCAGGGACGGATCGCCGTGAGCGACGCCGTCGTCGCGGAGGTGGACGCCGAGAAGCGGCGCGCGTCGCAGCGCAACCACACGGCGACGCACCTGCTGCACGCGGCGCTGCGCGAGGTGCTGGGCGACCACGTGCGGCAGGCCGGCTCGCTCGTCGCGCCGGACCGGCTGCGGTTCGACTTCACGCACATCGAAGCGACGAAGCCGGAGGAGCTGGCGGCGGTGCAGTTGCTGGTCAACGAGAAGGTCCGCGCGGACATCGAGGTGCACTGGGAGGTCCAGCCGTACGAGCAGGCGCTCGCAAGCGGCGCGATGGCGCTCTTCGGCGAGAAATACGCGACGGAGGTGCGCGTCGTGGGGATCTGCGAGCCGGCGGCGCTGCGCGCCGGCAACAGACAGCAGACAGCAGACAGCAGGGGGGACGCGAGCGAGGCCCACCCGCATGAGATGCGGTGCTTCTCGAAGGAGCTGTGCGGCGGGACGCACGTGCACCGCACGGGGGAGATCGGCACGTTCGTCATCGCCAGCGAGAGTAGCGTGGGGTCCGGGCTGCGGCGCATCGAGGCGCTGACGGGGCCGCTCGCCGACGCCTACGTCATCGAGCAGCAGCAGGCGCTGGCGCGCCTGGCGCGCCGGCTGAACGCGGCGCCAGCCGAGCTGGAGCGCCGCATCGAGGCGCTGCAGGCGGAGCTGGATGCGGAACGCAAGCGCGTGCAGCAGCTCGAGCGAGAAGCGGGGCGCGGGGAAGCGGACGCGCTGCTGCAGGCCGCCGAGGCTATCGGCGGCGTCCGCGTCGTCGTCGCGCGGGTACAGGCGGCGAATGCCGAGGCGATGCGCGACATGGGCGACCTGCTGCGGGAGCGGCTGGGCTCGGCCGCCATCGTGCTGGGGGCCGTGATCGACGGCCGGCCGGCGTTCGTCGCGATGGCGACGAAGGATGTGAGCGGCCGCGTGCACGCGGGCAACGTGATCAAGCAGGTGGCGGCGGTCGCCGGCGGTGGTGGCGGCGGCCGGCCGGAGATGGCGCAGGCCGGCGGCAAGGACGCGTCGAAGGTGGACGCGGCGCTGGAGGAAGCACGCCGCATCGTGCGCGAGGCGCTGAGCGCCTGACTGTACGGACCGCGATCAGGCCCGCTGCAGCATCTGCTCAAGCCGCGCCTTCACGGCGGGCCAGTCGTCGTCGATGACGCTGAACCATGCCGTGTCGCGCTGAACGTCGTGCTGCGTCAGGGAGTGCTTACGGGACGTGCCCTCGTACACGGCGCCGATGCGCAGCATGGCGTTGCGCGACTTCTCGTTGCGGGCGTCCGTCTTCAGCTCGACGCGGAGGCAGCCGAGTTCCTCGAAGCAGTGGCGGAGCTGGAGGTACTTCGCCTCCGTGTTGATCGGCGTGCGCTGCGCGCG
>DATMAH010000214.1:0-4204 GCA_035583735.1 Dehalococcoidia bacterium | reverse complement strand
CGGCGTGTTCGTCACTGTCGGGGTGCTGGTCGCCGTGTTCGTCGGCGTAGGCGTGTTGGTCGGCGTGTTCGTCACCGTCGGCGTATTGGTGCGGGTGGGGGTGCTCGTCGGCGTCTTGGTCGCCGTGTTCGTCGGTGATGGTGTCGGCGTGCTGGGCGCTGGCTCAACCTGCACGCTCGCGCACGAGGGTCCGTCCGCCGGGTGCTGCGACGGGTTGGCGACGTTGTCGCTCGTCACGCCGGCGCAGTTGTCGGTGCTCGCCGTCACCGCCAGCGCCGTAAACGTCAGCGTGATCGTCCGCGACTTCCCCGGCTCCCACGTCACCGGGTCCCCGTCCGACGGCGCATGCTGCAGGTTGTCCCAGGTCAGCGTGCCGGAGCCCGTGCTCGTCGGCGCCGGGCTGGCGCTCACGAACTGCAGCTTCGTGGCGTCGAACGTGTCGGTGACGCCGACGTTGTTGAGCGTCGTGCCGCCGGCGTTCGTCACCTGGATCTCGAAGGTGACGCTCGAACCGACGGTGGCCATCGCCGCGCTCGTCCGCGTCTTGCTGATCTGGATGTCACAGATCTCGTGCGCCAGCTCCTCCAGGATGTCGGAGATGTCGCTGAGGTTGCCGGCGAAGTAGCTGTTGGGCGACGCCATGTTCTGCAGCAGCGCGGTGTCGTCGGTGCCCAGGTCGTAGCCGACGACGAACACACGCGTACCTGCGACCTTCGCGCGCGTCGCCCAGTACTGGGCGTAGACGTCGGCGCCATCGCCGCTGTACGTCGTGCTGGCGGCCATGAGCCCATCGCGCTGCACCGCCAGCTCGTCGGTGTGGCCTGTCGTGAAGGTCGTGTTGGTGCCGGTGAAGCTGCCGTCGCCATTCGCGTCCAGGTACAGCGTCCCGTTGGTGACCCGGAAGTTGAAGCCCGCCCCGAAGCTGAAGTCGTCGGAGTTGTTCAGCGAACCGTTCTCGGTGACGTCCAGCGCGTGCGTGAGGCTGCTTGACCCGGAGATCTGCCAGAGACCATCGACGACGACGAAGTCCGGCGACGAGTCGCCACCCGGATAGTCCACGCTCAGGTCGTCGCCGCTGTCGATATACCCGTTGCCGTTTACGTCGAGGTAGACGTCGTTCGACGAACCCGACGACGTGACGTTGATCGGCTGGTTCGCCGAGCCATCAGACAGGAGGACGATGTAGTCGTTCGTGTCCGGGTCGGAGTCGGTGTCCGGCGGGTTTTCGAGCTGGAGCTGCGCGAGCTGGAGCGCGCGCCCGATATTCGTCCTGCCATTGGCGATGTAGCCGTTGATGGCCGAGCGCACGGAGGCGGCGTTCGTGCCCAGGCCAACGTCCACGAAGGCATCGCCGTTCGCGTAGCCGACAAGCGCCATCTCGTGGGGCGAGAGGTCGTTGTCGGACGGTCCGCCCGCGAGCTGGTTGACGAAGCCGATAGCCGCCGCCTTGGCGTTCGTGAACTTGCCGGCTGCGTCGTCCATGCTGCCGGAGTGGTCGAAGACCAGGGCGACATCGACGGGCACGGAACACTGCGCCTCGCCCTCGGCACGGGCAGCCGGCACGAGGCGCGGCGAGCCGCCTCCGAGCAGGGGCGACCCGAGCGCGAACGCCAGCAACGCCAAAGCAAACGCTACGAAAAGCCGACCGAGCTTCGCCGCTCCGATCCGCACGGGCTGCTCCCTCCCCCAGCGCATGCGGCGGCCGGGGCCTCTCCTTCGGTGGTGCAACAGTCACGCCGCGGGGGGAGCCGGCCAGGCGGCTAGCTCGCGTCGATACTATGCGTCTTACAGATCCGTGTCAACTCCCGCGCCAGCGGTTTTTGGCTGACATGGCGTCAAATCTGACGGGCTTGCTCCGCCGGCTGCCAGACGACGGCGTTCGCGGCCGCCACCGCCTCATGGGGGCCGGCCCCGGCCAGGACGCCGGAGCCCCGCGAGCAGGAGACCGCCTCCGGCAGCCAGCGTCTGCTTGTCTTCGCTGCCGGCGCCGCCATCGTCCGCCCGGGTGGCGGGAACACGATCACGCTTGGCCGGCGGCGGCCTCGGCGCGTATCAGGAGGCTTCATGGGTAGTGGGAAAGATGGTGGAGCCGAGGGGGTTCGAACCCCTGACCTCAACACTGCCAGTGTTGCGCTCTCCCAATTGAGCTACGGCCCCACGCGGCTGTCCCAGACTATCAGGTACCGCCGCGTGCCGGCCAGACGCGCCGCGCCGCGCCGCGCCGCGCCGGCCTCAGGCGCGGCCCTCGATCTGCTGGATGATGTGGGCGGTCTCCGGGCGCGGACGCGGATAGACGGCGTGATGGCGCCGCTCGTACAGCACCAGCCACGTCTGCTCCAGCAGTGCCAGCGCGCCGCCCCAGTCCTCGTTGCCGACGAAGTGGTTGATGAAGAGCGCCTGCGCCTCGTCCAGCGGGATGTTGATGGCGTCCATCCCGTGCGCCTTCATCTTGAGGATGCCGTCGTACAGCTTCTCGCAGAACCCCAGGATGCTCGACTGGTCGAACGGCTCGACGCGCGCCAGCGGCCGGACGGCGTCACGCAGCAGCAGCGCATCCTGCAGCGTTACCTCAACACATCCGAACTGCCGCACGGCTACCTCCGCCTCGGCAGCGGGTTGTCCGGCGCGTAGCCGTGCCACCACTCCTTCACCTGCACCGGCGTCTCGTCCTCCGGCACGGCGACCTCCCGGTAGAACGTCCGCGTCGCGAAGTCGTAGCGCACGTCCGGGTGCTCCAGCAGCCAGTCGCGGTACAGGTGGTTCCACTCGATGCAGAGCTTGCGCTTCAGGCGCAACGGCAGGTCGATGAGTGGCAGCGGCTTGACATCGATGACGTCGCCGTGCGTCTCGATGAACTTCCGCCGGTTCGCCTGGCTGGCGCCGACCCCGCGCCGCTTCACCATCCCGGCGATGCTCACTTCCTCGACGTCCACCGGGCCGTCCGACCCCAGCCATTCGGCGTAGGCCAGCGCGTGCGGGCGCAACACCTCGATGTCGATGGCGTGCTGGTAGCCGGCGACGCGGCGCTCCGCCTCCTCGTCCGTCAGCCGGCGGCAGAACTCACAGCCATCGGACACCACGGCCGGCTCCTGCCACGCCCGGTTGAAGTCCACCTGGATCGCGCCCGGCCCGACGCGCTGCTGCGCCGCACGATACGGGTGCCCGATGAAGTAGCCGGCGTACCGCTGCGCGACGAGCGTGTGCTGGTCGGCGAGCGACGGCGGCGGGTCCACGGGATAGCGCATGTGACACCCCGCTCCTGGAACTACGGGCGCGCGAACCGCTCGCCGTCACGCCGCTGCGAGGGGCAGAGGCGCTCCGGGTTGTAGTGCCGCTCCGGGTCGAGCTGGGGCTGCTCGCGGGTGGGGCTGCCGGTCTTCGTTGGGCTCGTGGTCGTCGGAGGCATACCTCTCTCCTTCCTCCTCGCGGTTCTCCAACGGTGTAACAAGGCACGTGTGCATTGAGCGCAACGAGCGCGGGCGCACTATTGCGTTGGGATGCCATTCGCCACGCCGCGGCGATTGTGCGCGCCCTCACGATCCACCCACCGGGGGCCGCGCGCCGGTGTGCCAGCACACCCGCTGGACCATCGGGAGGGCGCCGATTTGCAGCGGGCGCGCGCTTCTCTCATATAATGAGGCCGCATACGCGAAACGCGACGAACCGGAGTAGTAGGCGCCCGGTCAGAGAGCCGGCGGTGGTGCAAGCCGGCAACGACGCCGAACTCGCCGGGGAGCGGCGCGGTGAGCCTCCGGGCAAGCCGCCAGCCGGGACCGCCCGTTACAGCGGACCTCGAGGGCTCGCCGTGCGGCGAGAACCAGGGTGGTACCGCGGAGTTCGCTCTCCGTCCCTGTGGACGGAGAGCGTTTTGTTTGCCGGATGGCGCGGACATGCGCGGCAGGAACGAGGCAGCGTGGCGCGAAGATGATCGATGCGGGCGAACAATGGGAGATCGTCGGCCGCCTGGCGCTTGCCGCGTTCCTCGGCGCCGCCATCGGCCTGGAGCGCGAGTACCGCGGATACCCGGCCGGGGTGCGCACGATGGCACTCGTCTGCATGGGGTCGGCGCTCTTCGCGGAGATGTCGCGCCTGTACAGCGGCGACGACCGCATCGCCGCGCAGATCGTCAGCGGCATCGGCTTCCTGGGCGCCGGCCTGATCTTCCGCGAGGGGTTCAGCGTGCGCGGCGTCACCACCGCTGCGA
>DATMAH010000213.1:0-9644 GCA_035583735.1 Dehalococcoidia bacterium | reverse complement strand
CCCGAACTGCGATGGCTGTCCCGCCGTTTCGGGGCGCACGCGTCGTGCGTCCCTTTTTCGTCCACCAGGGAGGACGCGATGTTCGAACGAAACGAGATGCGAGCGAAGACGAAGGAGCGGCTGCGGCCCGGCATGCGCGTCGTGGCGAGCGACGGCCAGATGCTGGGCAAGGTGAAGGAGGTCTCCCCGAGCTTCTTCAAGGTAGACGTGCGCATGGGCCGTGACTACTGGCTTGGCTCCGACCACGTCAGCGACGTGACCGGCTCGGACGCCATCCTCGACTTCGAGAGCAACCGCGCGCGGAGCTACAAGGTCGATTCGCCGCGGCTGCGCGATGAGGACGACCCGCTGGGGCGAGGCGTCGCCCCGGCGCTGACGGAAGAGGACATGCTGCGCCAGCGCGCGATCATGGAGCGGGAGCTGGCGGAGCAGAGCCAGCGCCTGCCCGGGCTGGAGCCGACGCCAACGGAAGAGCGGCCGCGCCGGGAGGTCGAGACGATCCCGGAGGACCACGCGGGCTTTGGCGCGCTGGCCGGCAAGAGCGTGCCCTACGCCCCGGCGGCGGAAGGACGCCAGCAGCCACGGCCGGCGCGTGCGGACGAGCCGCCCGGCCAGGTGGTCGAGTCGGCGCCGGGCGAAGGCGTGGAGCCGCTGGCGATGGCCGAAGAGGCGTTCGAGGGGCGCGTCGCCGACGTAGAAGTGGACGACGACACGCCGGCGAAGCCGCGCCGTGACGCCCACATGGCGCCGTAGCGGCGGAATGTTCACACGCGACAATACCGCGTTAACGGACGCGGGCTACGGTAGTCACGGACCAACGGGGCGGGTGGGAACCTGTGCCAGGTGGTCACGGAGCCGGACGGGCGGGGCGTCCGGCTTCTCCGTCTCTGGCGCACCTCACGCCTCCCCGGGCACGTCGCCGCGCGCCCGTCGCTCCGCCGCCTCCGCCTCAAGCTCCCGCTGCCGTTCGATGTCCTCCGAGGCGCCGCCCAGGTCGGCCGCGCCCGCCTCGACGTCGCGCTTGATGTCGGCTGGCTGCGGGATCCTCGCCTCCAGCCGCTCGCCGAGCAGCGCGTAGATGTTGACGCCGAGGTAGTGCAGCGGCTTCTCGTCCGCGTCCGCGAGCAGCCAGGTATCGCCGAACGCGTCCTTCTCCGCCGAAGCGGCGACGACCTTCCCGACGAACAGCGTGTGGTCGCCGATAACGTAGGCGTCCTGCACGCCGCACTCGATCCATCCCACGCACCCCTCCAGCAGCGGCGCGTCGACGCGGCGCGCGCGGAACGTGGGCAGCTTCGTCAGCTCGAACTTGTTCAGTTCGGCGCCGGTGACGCTGCCCAGGTACTGGACGTGGTGCAGCAGCTCGCGGGTGGGGATGTTGAGCGCGAACTCCTCGCTGTACTTGATCATGTCGTGAGTGTGGCGCGCGGGATGCACCGCGACGCCGACGTAGGGCGGGTCGATGCTGAGCGGCGTGACGAAGGCCGCCGGCATGACGTTGAAGTTGCCGTGCCACGACGTGGTGACCAGGGTGACCGGCCCGCCGCCGAGAAGCCGGCGGGCATCGCGTTCGTCGATGCTGTGGCGCACTGGGGGCTCCTTCGTTGCAGTCCGCTCCATCCTACGGCGCGCCGCGTATCGGGCAATGCCGTCGCCGCATCGCGCCGCGTGGCGGCACGCGCGAGCGCGGTGCTATGCTTCGCGCACCCTTGCCGATAACAGGACGGAGCAGTTGATGCGCCTCGCCGGCCTCGGCCTCATCGCGATCACCGCCGCGCTCGCGGCCCTGCTCGCCGCCTGCGGCGATGACGACGGCGGCGACCCCGGCGCCACATCGACGCCCCCGCAGACGGCGCAACCCTCCGGCAGCCCGCCGGCCGGCGGCCAGCCCACGCCCTTCCCCACCGCCAGCGTCTCAGGCACCTCCATCAACTCGCCGGGCAAGGGCTACGCCGCCACCATGCCAGACGGCTGGAACTTCCGCGCCAACCTCATCCAGACGGCCGACGGCAGCGTCGACCTGATCATCGCGCCGCTGGAGCCGGGGGCGACGGCGCAGGCAAGCATCACGGTCAACTGCATCTTCCGCCGCGGCGGAGCGCCGCAGGAGCGCATCGACTTCTGGGCGACGAATACCGCGCGCATCGGCGTCAACCAGGACATCGTCCAGTCCCAGCGCACCATCGATGGACGCGAGGCGACCGTGCTCACGTACCACTTCGCATCGCAGGCCAACGAGAGCCAGCGCCTGGACAAGCAGGACATCATGCTCGTGGGCGACAACTGCGACTGGATCCTGACGATGAGCGCGCCCGCCGGCCAAGCGGACCGCTACCGCCCGGACTTCGAGACGTTCCTCAACTCCTTCCGCGAGATCGAGCGCGCCGGCTAGCCGGACGCCGCCCGGGCACCCGGTACCATTCCTGCACCGGCCACGGCCGCAACCGGCCGTCGCGCGTGAAGGAGATCCGCCCATGGCGCGCATCGCCTACCTGGACTGCGTTTCCGGGATCAGCGGCGACATGCTGCTGGGCGCCCTCATCGACGCCGGCGCCGGCGTGGATGCGATCGACGCGGAGCTGCGCAAGCTCGATATCGGCGGCTGGTCGCTGCGGGCGGAGCGCGTGCGCCGCGCGGGCATCACGGCGACGCTGGCGCACGTCGGCCTGGCGGAATCGCCGCAGCCTCATCGGCGCCTGCCGGACATCCTGCGCATCCTCGAAGGCTCATCCCTGCCGGACAGCGACCGCGCGAGCGCCGCAGCCGTCTTCCGCCGGCTCGCCGAGGCGGAGGCGCGCGTCCACGGCATCGAACCGGACGCGGTCGACTTCCATGAGGTCGGCGCGCTCGACGCGATCGTCGACGTCGTGGGCGCCGTCGTCGGGCTGCGGCTGCTCGGGGTCGAGAGGCTCTACTGCTCGCCGCTGCCGGCCGGCGGCGGCGCGGCGCGGTCCGCGCACGGCATCCTGCCCGTGCCCGCTCCCGCGACGCTCGAGCTGATCGCGCTGGCGAACGCGACCGTCGCGCCCGCGAGCGCCGACCGGCCGATGGAGATGGTGACGCCCACCGGCGCCGCCATCGCCACCACGCTGGCGACGTTCGAGCGCCCGCCGATGACGCTGCGGGGCACCGGCTACGGTGCCGGCGGCCGCGACCCCGAGGGCTGGCCGAACGTCCTCCGCATCTGGCTCGGCGACGCGGCCGAGGCGCAGCGGACGATGCTGCTCATCGAGACGAACATCGACGACATGAACCCGGAGGTCTACGGCTACGTGCTGGAGAAGCTGTTCGCCGCCGGCGCCGCCGACGCGTGGACGCAGCCCATCCAGATGAAGAAGAACCGCCCCGGCGTGCTGCTGTCCGTCCTCTGCGCGCCCGAGCGCGAGGACGCCGTCGTGCGCGTGCTGCTGCGCGAGACGACGACGCTCGGCATGCGCGTGACGCCGGTCTCCCGCCACGAGGCGCAGCGCGAGGTGTTCGAGTTCGAGTCGAGCCTGGGGCCGGCCGCCGTGAAGGTGAAGCGCCTGCCCGGCGAGCCGCCCCGCGTCGCCGCCGAGTACGAAGCCTGCCGCCGCATCGCTGAGGAGCGCGACCTGCCGCTCATCGAGGT
This sequence comes from Dehalococcoidia bacterium, assembly GCA_035583735.1. Lineage (GTDB taxonomy): Bacteria > Chloroflexota > Dehalococcoidia > DSTF01 > JACRBR01 > DATMAH01. The sequence goes on along the minus strand of DATMAH010000213.1, from coordinate 6,034 downwards.
CTACGGCATCGTCGAACGGGAGGCGCGTGAGCGGCTGGGCGGCTAGCGCCGATGCGCCGCGCTGCGCCAACTGCCGATCCGCGCGATAATCACGGCGATGTCAGACTTCATCAAGCTGGTCCACCGCCGCGCGTTCGCCGCCGCCGATCCGGCCCTGCTGCAGGTCTCATTTGAGACGGCGGTGCTGGATCGCTACCGCGGCGACACGCGGTATCGCGTGATGCGCACCGACACGGTATGCCGCATCAAGATGGAGGGCGGCTGGTCGCTCGATGCGGGCATCGCGCCGGGGGAGCAGCAGGTACACGCCTCGTGGCGCGCGCTGACGTCGGCGCTGCCGGAGGGCGAGCGCGAGCACTGGGCGATGCACTCCACCGTCCCGTCCGGCTACAGCGAGATGTTCCTGCGCATGCAGATGTCGCCCGGAAGCTGCTTCGATGACGGCGAGCTGCGGGACTGGTAGGTTGGAGGTTGGAGATGAGAGGTTGGAGTTCGACTCGTCTCATCGCCATCGACGCTCAGTCCTCCTCCCACCTTCGTCCCTCGCCCCTGCGCCCCTCCGCGCGTCCGCTTCACCGCCCGCCCGGCGTCTGCTCTAATACACCCGCATGACCCGTGACGACGACTTCAACATCATCAGCGAGGACGACGAGGAGGAGGTCGAATACCCGGCGCTCTTCGTCGAAGGGCAGCCCTGCGACGTCTGCCGCCGGGAGGAGGGGCGCGTCGGGCTCGACGTGACGTGCCGAGGCCATTACGGCGGCGAACCGCAGCTCTTCTGCTTCGGCTGCCTGGAGCGCGGACTGCGCGACGAGTACGCGAAGACGGAGGGCATCGCCGTCGTCGTCGAGCCGTTCTGGGAGTACGACCACTACTACTACCGCCTCGACGAGATGCCCGCGTACCAGTTCGTCCGCGAGGACGTCGAGGCGATCTCGTGGCTGATGCTCACCATCGGCGACAAGTGCGCCCGCTGCGACGAGCAGTCGCGCTTCGCGTGGCTGACGACGGACTTCATCATCAGGGATCTGCCGGAGAACGAGCCGGTGTTCCGCAACCTGGACCAGGACATCGAGCACCTGTGCGGGAACTGCATGGCCTCGCAGCTCGCGAAGTCGTACGCCGAGATGGACGCGCCGCTGGTGACGGCGGAGCTGCCGCGCGCCCCCATGGTCGTACTGATGCCGACGGGAGACTAGATGGCCCTCGTACTTGAACAGCAGTACATCGACGAGATGATCCAGCACGCCAGGGACGACCTGCCGAACGAGGCGTGCGGGATCATCGCCGGCAAGGACGGCCGCGCCACGAAGCTCTATCGCGCCATCAACGCCGAGGCGAGCCCGTACCGCTACAGCGTCGAGCCGAAGGACCTGCTGCGCATCCACCGCGAGGTCGATGAGAACGGCTGGGAGTTCATGGTCATCTACCACTCCCACACGCAGACGGAAGCATACCCCTCCCCGACGGACGTGCGCCTCGCGGCGTGGCCCGAGGCGTACTACGTGCTCGTCTCGCTCGCCGAGGCGTCCCCCGTCGTCCGCGCCTTCCGCATCCTGGACGGCGCCGTCACGGAAGAGCCCATCGAGGTGGTGCAGCAGGCGTAACCGCCGCGCGCACGGCCCCCGTTCCCGTCATTCTGAGCGCCAGCGAAGAATCTACGCCGGCCGGCCGCACCCCCACAGGCGGCAGCGCCCAAGTCCCCGGCCCTGTCATTCTGAGCGCCAGCGAAGAATCTACGCCGGCCGGCCGCACCGCCTCAGGCGGCAGCGCGCAAGTCCCCGGGCCTGTCATTCTGAGCGCCAGCGAAGAATCTACGCCGGCCCGGCCGCACCGCCTCAGGCGGCAGCGCGCACGGCCCACCCGCACGGCGGGCGCACGCGCACACGAGGCAGCCGCGATGTCACTGCTAGATTCCTGGCCGGCGGCGCAGAATGACATGCGTCATGGCGTGCGCGCCCCCCGGGGGCTACCGCCCGACGGCCGCGGCTGACGCGAACTCCGCCACCAGCGCGGCCGGCGTCCGCAGCACGCACGTGAACATGGGCGTGTCGCGCAGCGTGTACTCGCTGGCGCGGGTGTAGCGGAGGTCCTGCACCAGGTCCAGGAACTCGGCCGGGTCGTCGCCCTCGAACGAGACGACGAACTCCTGGTCGTCCAGGCCGTAGCTGTACGACGTGTTGATGCGGATCTTCGGGTACTTGTGGCCGACGGCGATGTGCTCCCGCATCATCTTCCCCCGCTCCTCGGCGGAGAGCATGTACCAGGCGCGCGTCTTCACCATCGGGTACACGAACACGTACGGCGCGCCACCCGGGTACGCGCGCATCGCCTCGCGCTCCGGGTCTGTCTCCTTGCGCGCGTACGGCGAGGGCTTCGTCATCGAGATGAAGTTGTGCGCCAGCTCCAGGTGGTCGCCGGCGGCGGACGCCCGCATGCGGCGCTCCAGCTCCTGCAGCGGCTCCGTGCCGCGCTCCGTCTTGAGCCACACCGCGAAGTCCGCGTCGGCACGCAGCCCCAGCAGGCTGTAGCAGAGCTGCCACTCCGCGACCGGTCCCGACAGCACGGACTCCAGCTCGCGCAGGGCGCGCGCCCGCTCGCCCGCGTCCAGGGCTCGCCATGATGGCGCGAACCTGTACATCGCCCAGCGCATGTACAGCCGCGGCTCGTGGTGGGTTGCCTGTTGTGCGTCGTGGGGGGTGGGCCGCCCGTTTCCGCTCATCGCGCATCACCCTCTGCCGTCTGCGGTCTGTTGTCTGTCGTGCGCACGAACGTCCGCTCCCACTCCTCGAAAGCGGGCGAGAAGTACTCGAGCCGCACCTTCTTGAACTCCGTCGTGCTGTACAGGATCGCGTAGTCCGGCAGGTCATGCCGCTGCGACAGTTCGACGACGAAGTCCTCCACCTCCTGCTTCTTGCGGGCGTGGATCATCGTGAACAGGTTATAGCGCCAGTCCTCGTACTTGGGGCGCTGGTAGCAGTGGCTGATGACGGTGTAGCCGGCCATCGTCTGGCCCATCTCGAGGATGCGGTCCTCCGGCACGTCCCAGACGGCCATGCCGTTGGCGCCGAAGCCCGCCTTGCGGTGCCGGAGGATGGCCGCGAAGCGCCGCAGGTAGCCGCGCCGCTCCAGGTCCTCCAGCTCGCCGATGAGGCCGTCCACCGTCGTGCCGAGGGCCGCGGCGGACGACGCGAACGGGTCGTGCTCCAGCGGCAGGTCGCCCTGCACCGCGCGGATGATATCGATGTCGCGCGATGTCAGCGTGTGCTGGGACGCGACTTCGCGGTGGTCGTGCGTGTACTGCGGGTCGCTCCGGTGGTCGATGGCGCGCTCGCCCGTCATGTCCAGCGTGACGCCGATCTTGAACAGCCGCAGCGTCGGCAGCAGCCGCGTCGACTCCGCGCCGGCCTCGCGGTGCAGCGCGTCGACGTGCGCCTGCAGGTCGGAGCCCGGCGGGACGGCGACGGTGAACCACATGTTGAACTCGTGCGTGCGCTTGTAGTTGTGGCTGACGCCGGGGTGCGCGTTCACCACGTCAGCGGCATGCTTCAGCCGCTCCTCCGGCACGCGCATCGCCACCAGCGAGGAGTGGTAGCCCAGCGCCTTCGTGTCGAAGATCGGGCTCACCTGCCGCAGCACGCCGGACTCGCGCATCGCGGCGACGCGGCGCAGCACGTCCGCCTCGTCCGTCCCGAGGCGCTCGGCGAGCGCGGCGAACGGCTCGCGCACCAGCGGGAAGCGGTCCTGCATCTCGTTCAGCAGCCGCTGGTCGATAACGTCAAGTTCCGTCGCCGTGACCATGCAGTCCATCCTACTCTGCGCTCGTCCGCGTACCGCGCGGACGCTAGCGGCTGGCAGCCGTCGCGTTCTCGGCCTCGCGGTCGAGGCCGAAGTTGTCCTCGTACAGCTCCTGCACCTTCGCCAGCTCCTCCGCCGTGAACGGCGCGACGTCCGTCGCGGCCGCGAACTCCCGGAGCTGCTCGCGGTCGTAGATGTTCGGCAGCGTGGAGGTGACCACCGGCTCGGCCAGCAGCCACTGCAGCGCCACCTGCCCCAGCGTGGCCCCCGGCCGCGCGTCGACCAGGAACTGGAGCTGGCGGATCTTCTTCAGCCCGTTGATGAGCCACGACCGCGGGCGGTGGCGCCGGTGGTCGTTCGCCGCGAACGTCGTGTTCTCGTCGTACTTGCCTTCCAGCATGCCGGAGCTGTGCGGCACGCGGACGATGACGCTGGCGCCGGCCTCACGGCAGGCGGCGATGTGCGCCCGGCCGGGATCCTGCTCCAGCATGTTGTGGATGATCTGCATGCCGTCGATGTCGCGCTCGCGCGCCGCGCGCACCCCCTCCTCCTCCCAGCCGATCGCCGGGCCGAGGGCGACGCCGTACGCGCGCACCTTCCCCTCGCGCTTGAGGTCTTCGAGTACCGCGAACGTCTCGTCGCGCTCGATCGTGTCCATCTTTGGATTGTGGAGCTGGTAGAAGTCGATGCGGTCGCGCTTGAGGCGGCGGAGGCTTTCCTCGCAGGCGCGGCGGATGTAGGCGGCGCTGAAGTCCTGCGGGATCTCTTGCTGGCCGCGGCGCTCGCCGGCGTAGTTGTAGAAGTCGTAGCCCACCTTCGTGGCGATGACGACATCGGGGTCGTTGGCGAACGCCTCGCCGAGCTGCTCCTCCGAGCGACCGTTGCCGTACGTGTCCGCCGCATCGAAGAAGTTGATGCCGAGGTCGCGCGCCTCGTGCAGGAGCTTCACGGCGTCGTCGTCCGTGACCTCGCCCCACCAGCCCGTGCTCAGCGTCCACACGCCGAAGCCGACCGCAGACACTTCGATATCCGTGCGTCCGAGTTTGCGGTATTCCATGGTCAGGCTGGGGACCTCACCCCGGGGAAGCTACGATTGCGCGGGTGGCAGATGCGGCCGGCCGACGGTCCGCATCACACCCTCCGAAATTCTAGGAAGCGCCGGATGCCGGCGGTACGCGCCGATGAGTGATTTGCCCAGATACGTGACGTTTGGACTGCGGAACCAGGAGCGCGCGGCGCTGCGCCTTGACGTGGGCGGGCGCCTCCAGGCGGTGACGGCGACGTGAGCGCGCCGGACGGCGGTGCCCTGCTCGAGCGGGTGCGCGGGGCCATCGCCCGGCGGTCCCGTCACGCCACGAGGTCGCCGACGCCGTCGAGGACGGACGCTGGCTCGCCGTCACGCCCGGCACCGAAGCAGCGTCGCGCGACGCGCTGGGCCACGTGCGCGCGCGCATCGCGGCCGCGTTCCCGGAGACCGAGACGCCCGTCACAAACCCTGGTTTGTGGGTGCTGGCGAGTACCGCCCTTGCGTTCCCTGGAACGACTGAGGCCACAGGGTGATCTCGTACGTCGCCGTCCCGCCCCTTTCGCCCCTTTCCTTCATGATAACTATGACGAGGCCGGCCGGAGTGTTGACATTCCCTGATACGAGAAGATGCCAGGGCGATTGTCCTGGCATCGGTTACTCGGCCGGCATTATGGTTCTCGTCTCCCTGCCTGCACCCGGCGCCCGGACGCAATCCAGTCCCTCTAGCAAGCAAGCGACACTCGCAACTCTGCTCCAGGGCACTCAGGCAGCGCGTGGCCATTGACGCACTCCCCTTCTTGGGAAACGTCCCTGTAGACTCCGGGCATGTCGAGTCTGGCCTGGATCGTTTCAAGCGGCCTTGCCATGAGCGTCATTGCGCTATCGGGCAGTCTGATTCTTGTACTCCCGTCGGCCACACTGCGCCGCGTCCTGCTCCCACTGGTGGCGTTCGCGGTAGGAGCGTTGCTCGGAGGAGCGCTCTTTCACATGCTCCCCAACGCGATCGAGTCCATGGACTCGCTGGAGGCGTACCTGTGGTTTGCGGCTGGCTTCGTAACGTTCTACGTCGTGGAGCAGTATCTGAGCTGGCACCATTGTCACAGGGGAGCTGACTGCGACACACCGCCCGTCGGGACGCTCGTACTGGTCGCCGATGGTATGCACAATCTCATTGGTGGACTCGCGGTTGGGGCGAGCTTCCTGGCCGGA
>DATMAH010000212.1:0-5953 GCA_035583735.1 Dehalococcoidia bacterium | reverse complement strand
GCGCGAACGCAGGCTCATGCTCGAGCGGCGGCCCCTCCAGAACGGCGAACGCATCATCATCGGCGACTGGGCCAGCCTCAACGTCTATCCCTCGAAGGACGGCGGCTGCAAGGTCGTGTTCGACCGCCCGGACGCGCCCGCCGCGGACGCGATCGCGTCGCTGCTCGATGCCACGCCGTCCATCGCAAAGGCCGCGAAGGCCGCGACGGGCCCGTTGGAGCCGGCGACGGACGCGCCGGCATGGGTGGGGAGCGACGAGAGCGGCAAGGGCGACTACTTCGGGCCGCTGGTCGTCGCGGCGGTCTGCCTGACGCGCGAGAGCTGGCGTGCGCTGGAGGTGCTGGGGGTGCGCGACAGCAAGTCGCTGAGCGATGCCGCCGCGCGGTCGCTGGCGGGCCAGGTCCGGGAGACCTACCCGGCGGAGGTCGTGACGATCGGGCCGAAGCGCTACAACGAGATGTGGGCGAAGATGGGCAGCGTCAACCGCGTGCTCGCCTGGGCCCACGCGCGCGCCATCGAGAACGTGCTGGAGCGCGCGCCCGAGGCCACGGCCGCCGTCGCCGACCAGTTCGGAGACGAGTCGCTGATCCGGGACGCGCTGTTCAAGAAGGGCAAGGCGGTACAGCTCCTGCAGATGCCGCGAGCCGAGCGCGACCCCGCCGTCGCCGCCGCGTCGATCGTCGCCCGGGCCGAGTTCCTTCGCCGCCTCGACCAGCTCGGCGAGCAGGCGGGGCTGCCGCTGCCGAAGGGCGCCTCCGAAGCCGTGGAGGGCGCGGCGCGGGCGCTCGTCGCCAGGCTCGGCCGCGACGCCCTGCCGGAGTACGCGAAGACGCACTTCCGCACCACCCGCCGCGTCCTCGCGTAAGCCCGCGATCACCGGCATCGGCAACCGCTCACTGATACCTGAAAGCGGATAGCGGATAGCTGATAGCTGATAGCTGATAGCTGATAGCTGATACACTGTATGTGCCAGTGAGCCGGGTGGCCGCTCTCGCCCCCGGGCGAGGGAGGAAAGTCCGAACTCCGCAGGGCAGGGTGCCCGCTAACGGCGGGGCGTCGCGAGGCGACGGACAGTGCCACAGAGACAGACCGCCCCGGTCCACACCGGGGTAAGGGTGAAACGGTGCGGTAAGAGCGCACCGGCGCCGTGGTGACACGGCGGCCGGGCAAACCCCACCCGGAGCAAGGCCACGTAGGGGACCGCTCGAGGGCTGCCCGCCCGATGGTCCCGGGTCGGCCGCTCGAGCCGCCGGGCAACCGGCGGCCCAGATAGATGGCCACCGGTCGCCGCAAGGCGACTACAGAATTCGGCTTACAGGCTCACTGGTGAGACGCAACGGGGCGGAGCGATCCGCCCCGTCCAAACGTCCGGCGCCGTCACTCCAGCGACGTGAGGCAGATGATCGTGCGGTCACCCGCGCCCCAGCTCTCCTCGGTCGGGAAGTAAAACGAGTCCGTCTCTTCCGGGCAGAGGGTCGCCGTCTGGTCGTCGAAGTACGCCTCTCCGGGGTACTCGTCGGCGTCCGGGACGTTGACCAGCGCCAGCACCTCGCTCGCCGCCCGGGGGTCGTCGCAGGCGACGACGCCGGTCTCCTCCTCCAGCATCGTCTCGTCGCCGAAGGTGGACGTGATGCAGTCGCCCTCGCGCAGGTCGAAGACGCTGGTCTCATCAGGGTCACCGTCGTCCGGCTCGGCCGTCGCGTCCGCCGGAGTTTCGCCGGCGTCCGGCGTGGCGCCCGCGCCCTCGGTTGCCGCGGCCGCACTCGTCGCCGCCGCGTCGTTCTGGTCGGCGATGCGCTCGTCGTCGTCGTCGCTGCCACACGCACCGAACAGAGCCCCGGCCGCGAGCATCGCGGCCAGCATCGTCACGAAGATCGTCCCGGAGCGCACGCGCGTCATCGCACGCAACGCCGGCGAGTCCCGTCGCACAGTCTCTCCTCCCTGAATTGCGCCCTCACCGTCTGCCGCCCACAATACCCCGCAGACGGAGGGAGGCACCATGTTCAGATGGCTCGCGCCGCTATGCGCGATGACCCTGCTCGTCGCGGCGTGCGGCGATGACGACGGGGACGGCGCGCCCGCTAACGGCGACGGCAACACCGGCGGCATCACGCCGATCACCGGCGGCGTCAATCCCGGCTCGCCGGCCGGCAACGAACCGCCTCCAGGCGGCCTCAGCGACGGCAACGCCCCCGGCATCCCGGAGCTGACGGGCGAGATTCAGGAGAAGGACGGCGTCCGCTACATCGACGAGGAAGCAGGCGACGGCGATACCGTCGAGGCCGGCGACCGCGTCGCGGTGGCCTACACCGGCTGGCTGACGACGGGCGGCACGCCGTTCGATACGTCGCGGCAGCCGGGGCGGCAGCCGTTCGTCGTGCTCGTCGGGACGGACACGCAGGACGTCATCCCCGGATGGGACATCGGGCTGGAAGGCATGCGCGAGGGCGGCAAGCGGCGCCTCATCATCCCGCCGGAGCTAGCGTATGGCCCGGCCGGGCGACCCCCCGTCATCCCGCCGAACGCTACCCTGATCTTCGACGTCGAAGTCGTGCAGATCGTGGACTGAGAGGGATGCCGATGGCCGAAGAGATCACCACGCCGAGCGGGCTGCGCTACACCGACGATGTCGTCGGCAGCGGCGACTCGCCGTCGAAGGGACAGAAGGTGCGCGTGCACTACACTGGCACGCTCACCAACGGCAAGAAGTTCGACAGCTCGCGCGACCGTGGCCAGCCGTTCGAGTTCACGATCGGCGTGGGCCAGGTGATCAAGGGCTGGGACGAGGGCGTGATGTCGATGAAGGTGGGCGGCCGGCGCACGCTCCGCATCCCGCCGGACCTCGGCTACGGCGCGCGCGGCGCCGGCGGCGTCATCCCGCCCAACGCGGAGCTGATCTTCGACGTCGAGCTCCTCGACGTGCGCTAGTCGCCGGCTCGCGAGCACCCGGCAGGCCGGACGGGTCGCGCCGGCGTTCAGCCCGCGGGCTCGCCGTTTCTCCGAGACCACGAATCACCAATCACAGTCACCAATCACGAGTCATCAGCAACCAGCGACCAGCCTACGTCCCCTCGAGGAACTCCATCACCGCCGCATTGAAGGCGTGCGGCTGCTCGAAGTACGCCGAGTGACCGCTGTCCTTGATGACGACGTACCGCGAGCCGGCGACGGCCCTGTGGCAGCGCTCGATGATGTGCGGCGGCGTCACGGCGTCGTGCTCGCCGACGAGGAAGAGCAGCGGAAAGCCGCCCTCCGCCAGCATCCGGGCGGAGCTGCCGCGATAGCCGGGCAGCGGCGCCAGGAAATCCCGCGGGCGTGGCGGGTTCAGCCGGTTGATCTCCTGGTACAGGAAGTCCAGCGCGGCCGACCGTTCCCGCAGCCGCGGCGAGACGGAGCGCTTGCGCAGCGGCAGCCGCCCCTCCTCCGTCTCACGGTGCTCCGCCTGCAACTGGCGCACGTCGTCGTCGACGGCGCCGCCCGTCGTGCCGGCGAGCACCATCGCCTTCACGCGGCCCGGGTTGCGCCAGGCGAATCCCACCGCCGTCCGTCCGCCCATCGACTGCGCGACGATGCGCACGTCGTCCACGCCCAGGTGGTCGAGCAGCGCGCGCAGGTCCTCGTGGAACATGCGGCGGCCCAGCCTCGCCTCGCCCTCGCCGTCGCGCGAGAGTCCGAAGGCGCGATGGTCGAACGTGATGCAGCGGAAGCGGCCGGAGAAGTACGGCACCTGCTGCCACCAGCTCAGGTGGTTGCCGCCCGCGCCGTGTGCGAACACCAGCGCCGGGCCCTCCCCGTGCGACTCGTAGTAGAGGTCGATGCCGTTGATGGGCGCGTACGGCACGCGCCGATCGTAGCGCGTTGTGGGGCGTGTGTCGTCGGTGGTGCGTGGTGGGTCGTGTGGGGTGGCCGTGCGGGGTGGGTCGTGGGCTGGGCTGGGGCTGGGGGCGATGCGTGGTGGGAGTCCGGCGCGTTCGGGGCTCCGCTCCTGGGGGGTTTACGGAACAACGCGGCCCAACCTAACCCGCCGCATCACAGCTACGGGAGCCGTCTCCGCACAACCCGCAACCCGCGGCCCACGAACCCACGGCCCTGAGGGCACGACTCACGACACAAAAAGAAATCGCGACGGTGGCGGGGTACCGTCGCGAGATCAACGAGGTTTGTGCTTCTGAGGCCGGGGGCCAGGACGCTGGTTCTTTGGCCCTACTTCGTGTGAGCGTCCTGGCCCTGCCCGTGTCCCACGTCAGGAGGTCAATCTACGTGGGGTCAAGCCCTACACCGGCATGCTAGGGGACATCTGTTAAGCGCCTGTTAAGCGCCCCATAACAATGGATGACATGGCCGCGCGGCTGCCCCTTGCTTGACGCCGGACGCGGGCGGTGGCGGTCTTCGACCCCCGCCGCTGGCCGCGGTACGCTCTTCAGCGCAGGGAGGACTACCGCATGAAGATCACCGAGCTGCGCACCCGCCGCGTCGTCCTCGACCAGTCCGACCACGCGTTCCACCCGACCTGGCGACCGTTTCCGGAGCGCCACCAGGACGTGACCATCGTCGAGGTCCACACCGACGAGGGCATCACCGGCTACGGCGCCGGCGGTGTGCTGACGCGGCTCAACACGGCGGCCGCCCTCTTCGTCGGCAAGGACCCCCTGGCCATCGAGGAGCACTGGCACCTGCTGCGGGGCATCGCCCACTTCATGGGCCGCCCCTGGCCGATCGAGATCGCGCTCTGGGACATCGCCGCCAAGAAGGCGGGCGTCCCCCTCTACAAGTTGCTTGGCGGCAAGAACGACAAACTACTCGCCTACTGCTCGACCGGCGAGATCCACCCGCTGGAGCAGCGCGTCGAGGACGTGCTGAAGTTCCGCGAGCGCGGCTTTAAGGCCGTCAAGCTGCGCTTCCACAGCCCGGACTGGCGCACCGACCTGAAGACGCTCGACGCCGTACGCAAGGCCGTCGGCGACACGATGAAGATCATGGTCGACGGCAACTGGGGCTGGTACCTCCCCGGCGACCGCCGCGCCGGCGCCTGGGACCGCAAGACGGCCCGCGCCGTCGTCCGCGCGCTGGAGGACTACGACGTCTTCTGGCTCGAGGAGCCGCTGTACGCCTACGACTACGACGGCCTCGCCGAGGTGCGCGCCAACACGACGGTGCGCATTGCCGGCGGCGAGTTGAACGCCGGCCTGCACGAGTTCCAGGTCTACTTCGACAAGGGGTCGCTGGACGTGTACCAGCCGGACTGCACCTTCGCCGGTGGCATCACGGTGGCCAAGAAGGTGGCGGGCATGGCGGAGGCGGCGGGCCTGCTGTTCGCGCCGCACACCTGGACCAACGGCCTCGGCCTCGCCGCCAACCTCCACGTCGCGGCGTCCGTCCCCAACTGCCCCTTCATCGAGTACCCGTACGACCCGCCGAACTGGACGGAGGCCGAACGCGACTTCATGTTCACGGAGCCGCTGACGATCGACAGAGACGGCTACCTGCACGTCCCCGGCCGGCCGGGGCTCGGCGTGGAGCTGGACGAGGAGCGGCTGAAGAAGCTGGAACGTGCCTAAGGGACTGCTGCCGCTCGTCGCCGCGCTGGCCTTCTTCACCCTTGTCGTCCTCGCCGTGCTGGGCTGGGCCTTCCTCGGCGGGCAGGCCGGCGAGCAGCGTGACGTTTTCGAGGAGGATCGCGGGCATGGTCGTCTCTCCTACGGCGCGGGCGTGCGGATCGCGTCCGTCGGGTAGAAGCCGTTGCGGTCGACCGAGATGCGGAAGTTCTCCGTCGCCACCTCGTCGTACGTCAGCGTCTGCTCGACGATCACCTTGCCGTCGTCGTCAAGCGCGCGCAGCCGCTGCGGGAAGTCCTCGCGCTCGATGACGAAGGTCTGCTGGAGGCCGAACGCCGAGATGCGCGCGGCGCGGCCGTCCTCCAGCTCGATCGTGATCGGCTCGCGGATCTCGCTCG
>DATMAH010000211.1:0-3637 GCA_035583735.1 Dehalococcoidia bacterium | reverse complement strand
CACACGAAGACGCGCGTCGGGCCGGACACGCTGCTGCATCGCGTGCAGTTCCGCTGGCTCGGCTGAGAGCGCGCCGCTACGCCGCCGGCAGTGTCACCGTCCGCACGGCGCAGTTCTCCAGCGCCTGCACCGCGAACGCGTCCACCGCGCCGCCCGCGAGGTGGTGCAGCATCACGCTGATCGCGCCGCCGTGGCTCACGGCGATGATCTCGCTCGCCGGCGGGTCGCGCCGCAGCTTCTCGAAGAACGCCGCCACCCGCTCGTGCACGTCGGCCCAGCTCTCGCCGCCCTCGATCCGGTAGCGCGGGTGCCGCCACGACGCGATCGTCTCGTCGTCGAACTCGCTGTACAGCCGCCCGCGCGCGATGCCGAAGTTCCGTTCCCGCAGCGCCGGCTCCGGCAGCACCGGCAGCGCCAGCTCGCCCGCAATGATGCGCGCTGTCTCCATCGCCCGCGCGTAGTCGCTCGCCAGGATCAGCTCCGCCGAGCGCGCCACGTCCCGCAGCGTCCGCGCCACCGCCGCGGCCTGCTCCCGCCCGGTGTCGCTCAGCGGCACGTCCGGCATCTGGAAGCGCCGCTCGGCGTTCCCCGCCGTCTCCCCGTGCCGCACCAGGTGCAACGTGACCGTCGTCATCGTGGTTCACTCGCTGGTCGTGTGGTCGTTCGTCGTTCAGGGGTTGGTCGTTCGTCGCTGGTGGTCGCTGGGTGCGCCCCTCCGCCTTCTTCTTTCTTCTTCCCTCCGACATCCGGTTTCCGAAGACTCCACCCCCTACCCCAGCGGCCGCTCCGCCAGGTCCAGCACCAGGTTCACCAGCGTCCGCACCGGCACCCCGCTCGCGCCCTTCACCGTCGTGCCCTTCTCCGTGTCGTAGAAGTCCACCCCCGCGATGTCCAGGTGCGCCCACGGCCGCTCGTCCACGAACTCCCGCAGGAAGAACGCCGCCGCGATCGACCCCGCGCCGCGCGCGCCGCTGTTCTTCACGTCCGCGACGTTGCTCTTGTTCAAGTCCTTGTACTCCGGGAACATCGGCAGCTCCCAGCACTTCTCGCCCGCCGCCGCCGATGCCGCCTTGATGCGCTCCGTCAGCGCGTCGCTGTTCGAGAACACGCCGTACGCCACGTTCCCCAGCGAGATCGAGATCGCCCCCGTCAGCGTCGCCACGTCGACGATCGGCGAGAGGTCGAGCTGCAGCGCGTACGAGAGCGCGTCCGCCAGGATCACCCGCCCCTCCGCGTCCGTGTTCGTCACCTCGATCGTCTTGCCGTTCATCGCCCGCAGCACGTCCGTCGGCTTGACGGCGTTGCCGCCCGGCATGTTCTCCGTCGCCGGCACCAGCGCCGTGACGTTGATCTTCGGCTTCAGCCGCGCGATCGCCATCATCGCCGCGATGACGGCGCCGCCGCCCGACATGTCGCCCTTCATCTCCTGCATGCCTTCGTTCGGCTTGATGGAGATGCCGCCCGTGTCGAACGTGATCCCCTTCCCCAGCAGCCCCACCGGCTTCGACTCCACGCCGCCGTTGTACGTGAGCATGATGAACTTCGGCGGCTGGCTGCTGCCCTTCGCGATCCCCAGGAACGCCCCCATCCCCATCTGCTCCGCGCGCTCCCGGTCGTAGATGTGGCACCCCAGCCCGTGCTCGTGCGCCATCGCCTCCGCCCGCGCGGCGAACTCCGTCGGCGTCAGCACGTTCCCCGGCTCGTTCGCCAGGTCCCGCGCGAAGTTCACCGCCTCGCCCAGCACCACCCCCCGCTCCGCCGCCGCCCGCATCGCCTCCGCCTTCGGCGCGTCGTGCTCCACGATCGTCATCGATTCCACGTCGAAGGCGTCGTCGGTCTTCCTGTGGCGGTCGAAGCGATACGTCCCCAGCAGCGCGCCCTCCGCCATCGCCTGCGCGCACGCCTCCGGCGCCAGTCCGCCGATCCCCGCACCGTGCGTGATCGTCGCGTACGACGCGATGCGCTTCCCGCGCAGGAAGCGGGCGACGGTGGCGCTCGTCTCCCGCACCTTGTCCGTCGTGAAGGCGTCGGCCTTGCCCAGCCCTGCCACCAGCACCCGCGGCGACGGCAGCTTGCCGAACGTGTGGAGCAGCGTCAGCTCCCCCTCCTTGCCCCGCACGTCGCCCGTGCCGATCAGCTCGGCGATCATCCCGCCCAGCGCCCGGTCCACCGCCCCGGTCGCGCCTCCCGGCGTCGTCACCCCCTCGAACAGGTTCACGACGATGCAGGGCGCATCGGACTTCGTGATGTCCCCGCGTTCGACCCTCACCTGCATGTCCATCTCCCTCTCCTCGAATCTGCTTGCCCGCGCATCATAGGTACGCGCCCCCGCCCCCGCAAAGCGAACCCCCGTACCCGGATCATCGACGGCGGGCGCCCCTGTCGCGCATCTGTTACCTCCCGCGAGCGCCCGCGCCGCTCTCGCGCGTCCGCGCGCCGGTACACTCGAGGCGGCTCCCTCCGATCTTGGCGGGAGCAGGAGGAGGCGCATGCGCGACGTCGCCGGGTACGGGCACGTGGTGATCCTCAACGGCCCGCCCCGCTCCGGCAAGAGCTCGATCGCCGCCGCCATCCAGGCGTCGTCCAGCGAGATCTGGATGAACCTCGGCGTCGACCTCTACATGCAGGCGACGCCCCGCCGGCTTCAGCCCGGCATCGGCCTGCGCCCCGGCGAGGAAGCCCATCCCGTGTACCCGCTCGTCCCGCGCCTCTACGTCGCTCTCTACGAGGCCATCGCCGCCATCGCCCGCTCCGGCCTCAGCGTCGCCGTCGATGCCGTGCACCACGACCGCGCCGTCCTCGCCGACTGCGCCCGGCGCCTCGGTCGCCTGCACGCCCTCCTCGTCGGCGTCCACTGCCCGCTCGACGAGATCATGCGCCGCCGCATCGCCACCTGGGGCCCGGACGACCGCGTGACGCCGGACGAGCCGGTGCCCGAGCCCGTGCGCCGCTGGCAGGCCGCCGTGCACGCCGGCTGGCCGTACGACCTCGAGCTGGACACGTCGAAGATGACGCCCGACGAGTGCGCCGCGGCGATCCTCGCGCGGCTCGCCGCCGGTCCGGGCTCGGCGCTGGCGAAGCTGCGAGCGGAGACGGCATGACGCCGGAGCGGTCCTCCACCATCCCCCTGCCCGACGGCCGCCGCCTCGGCTACGCCGAATACGGCGATCCCGCCGGCGAGCCCTGGTTCTACTTCCACGGCACCCCCGGCTCCCGCTTCGAGGCCCGCTTCGCGCACGACGCCGCCACCCGCCATCACGTCCGCCTCATCGCCGTCGACCGCCCCGGCTACGGCCTCTCCGGCTTCCAGCCACGCCGCCGCATCCGCGACTGGCCCGCCGATGTCGCGCAGCTCGCCGGCCAGCTCGGCATCGAGCGCTTCGGCGTCATCGGCCTCTCCGGCGGCGGGCCGCACGCCCTCGCCTGCGCGCTCGCCATGCCCGAGCGCGTCATCGCCGCCGGCCTCGTTAGCAGCGCCGCGCCCATCGAGGCGTACATCGCCCGCAGCAAGTCGGCGTTCGGCCGCCTGCTGCAGCGCGCGTTGTTGCCCTTCGTGCGCTTCTGGATGTGGCTGCTCGTGCTGTGGATGTCCTTCATCCTGCCGCGCCTCAGCGAGCGCTGGATCCCACGCTGGCCC
>DATMAH010000210.1:0-3001 GCA_035583735.1 Dehalococcoidia bacterium | reverse complement strand
GGACGTCGTCGCCGGGCGCGCCGATCGGATCCCGCCGCGCGACCGCGCGCGACTCTGGACTCAGGTGCCGGCCCACGTGGAATCGCGGGACCGCGGTGCGCTGCTCTGGACGGCGCTCGGCGCGATCGCGGTGGACCGCGGGACGGCGCGGGTCGCGCAACTGCTCGCCACGATGCCGGATGTCGCGCGAAGCGCCCTCCGCGGCAACGCGGCGCTCGGGACGCTGCTCGCGCACGGCATCCTCGCGCCGCACGACCTGCCGCTGCGGATCATCCCCGCCGAGCCGGCGGCGCTCGACGGCTGGCGCTTCGCCTGATCCAGGCGGCGCCGGGCGAGCGGCGCCGGATGGCGTGACGCGTCAGCGGTGGCGGAACTCCTGTGGCAGCAGGCGCCACCGATAGGAGCCGGGCGCTGTCTGCTCGATCGTCCATCGCGCCGGGTAGTGATAGCCGACGGTCGTCTCGCGGACGTAGTAGCCCGGGACGGTGACGACCTGCCGGACCACCGTGGCGGTCGGCTCGCCGGCCTGCGACGGTGCGTCCGCGCGGTCGGCCGGAGCACCATCGGGTGCGGCCGGCGCCGCGGGCGGCAGCGGGACCACGGTCTCCAGGACCACCTGCTGCGGCGGAACCCAGACGTCGCGGACGAACTGCCCGTACGGTGTCGCGGTGCCGAGCGCCCACGGCATCGTCGGGTGCGGCGCCGCGGTCGGGCTGACCTGCGCCTCCCCTGCCGCCGGCGTCAGCGCCAGCACCCCCAGCACGACCCACCAGCGTGAACGCATCGCAGCTCCCTTTCGTCGAGAACGGACCGTCGTGGCGACGGTTCACGGATTCTCGGGCCGCTCCCGGGAGGCGTCAAGCGCAGCGAATGCGCAGCGGTGTCTCAGTTTGTCTGGGCCCCGGAAGTGAGACATTACCGCGTCAGGCGATCGAGCGATCGCGCGCGCCACAGTCACCTCTTGGGCGGTGGGGGTGGCGGCTCGCGGCGCGGCTCAGGAGCTGGCGGCGGCACTGGTGGCGGCGGCGCCGGCCGCGTGGGCGGCCAGTCGCCCTTCGGGCGTGGGTCGGCTATGCCGCGCGCGGCAACGTCGCGTACCGCGCCTCGACGTGGTTGTGCCACTTGTCGAGGAGGCGCGGCCGCACCGGGAACGCCGTGCCGGCCTTCGACAGCTCGGCCGCGCGGGCATCCAGCGCTTCGAGCCGCGCTGCCGCGTCGCTCGCATGCATGTCGTCCCACAGCCGCCGCGACTCCGCCGCGAGCGTGGCCCAGCGGTGATGCAGATCCGCCGCGTCGATCGCGTGCTGCTGGTGCTGCGCGACGAGACTCCACAGGCTGACGACGGCAGTGAGCGCGGCCAGGATCGCCGCCATCCAGTCGAAGCCGGCCGGCAGATGCGCAACCAGAGTGACCGTGGCGCCGGACGAGAGCACGAGTGTCAACCACGTCGCGGCTCGCTGAAGGCGACGATAGCGCCCAGAGAGATCCGCGAAGTAGCACGCGCGAACCTCGCCGTTGAACCACAGATCCCAGACGCGTCGCTGTTGCAGGGGCGTGAGCACGGCACGGCCATTATAGGCGCAGGGCGGAAGAGCGGGGGATGGAACTGGGCTCGCGTCACCACTTCGCGGGCGGCGGGGGCGGCTCTGGCCGCCGCACTGAGAAATGCCGGCGGGCCATGCAGACCGGAAAGGTCCGGTCGACGATCTTCTGGAACGTTGCCTCGTTCGCCGCGTACGCGAGCATCGTGATGGGCGTCGCCAGCCAGCCGCTCGCCGCCGTGCCCGCGTCCACGTGTCGGTAGCCTTCCCGGGCGGCAGTGGTGCCGGCCTCGTCGGCGCACGCCTGGATGATAGCGAGGACCATGTCGGCGGTCGCCGCGTAGCCGGGCTCGATTGCGATGAGGTACGCGATCCGGCTGAGGCGCTGCTCGCCGTTGAACACGAGCACCGGGATCGGCACATCGACCTCGACCTCGTAGTTGCGGGCCACCATACACGGCGCGTAGCGGGCTGCGTCCCCGTTACAGTCATCGCGGTCGCGCAGCATCTGCGCGTGCGTCTGGCCCCGGAGCGGCGTGGCTCGGATCGTCTCGGACGGCGGCAGGGAGGCGCAGCCGGCGAGAAGGAGGGCGAGAGCGGGGAGGGCGGCGCCGGTCATCGGGGGGACTCGGCCTCGAAGACGAACTGGTACTCGACTCTCTCGCTGCCGCGCGTGATGGGGAGATACAGCGTGAAGCGCTCGCCCGGTCGCATGGCCTCGAACAACGCAGCTCCGTACCAGCCAAGCTGCGATGCATAGGTCACCAACTCCTGCGGAAATACAAAGTCCGTCAGCGCAGCGCCGGGCGGGACCGTGCTCGGCGCCTTGTGCTCATGGCGCGCGGCGAGCCTGATGCCGCGGTGCATGACACCCATCGACCGGCCGCGGCTGTCGATGAGCGATACGGCGTTCCAGTCGATCTGCACGCCGGTCGACGAGCTGTTCCTGACCACAAGGCCCAGGCCGAGCAGATTCGCATGAACGAGACCCGGCTCCAGCGTCGGGATGTCGAGAGGCGTCATCGTGAAGGCAAACTGAACGTCCCGGTCTATGGCAACCGGCCCGCCGTGCGAGTTGTACCTTACACGTCTCGCCTCGACGGTCCTCGTTATACGGATGGGATCGCGGCTCGTAAAGCTGACCGTGGGCCGTGTTTCGCGAAGGTGGAGCGCCACGTGAGCGCTCGTCGCGGCGACAGGGGCCAGAGGCGGCATCTGCCGAGCCGGGATACCGCAGCCTGCGAGCAGCAGCACGAGGGCAACGACGACTCGGGTCATCCGTGGTCCTCCGTTGACTGCTACAGCGGTATTCCCAATCTCTCCGATAGCGTCTCGCCCTCCGGTCGCGGACCGGCTTCTGGCCGCAGCCACAGGTCCGCGCCGCCGTCGATCATCCTCCAGTCTGTCAAGCCAGCCACTGCGAGGATCACTGCTGAGTCCCAGCGCACGACATGCCGGAC
>DATMAH010000209.1:0-3535 GCA_035583735.1 Dehalococcoidia bacterium | reverse complement strand
ATTCGGCGGTCGCCGCGGGCCTGCTGGTTCGCGCCGGCTACGACGTCGTCGGCATCACCATGCGGCTCTGGACCAACGTGGACCCGGAGGGCCGTCGCAACCAGAAGCAGTGCTGCGGCATCGAGGACACGGACGATGCGCGCGCGGCAGCAGACGTGCTGGGCATTCCCCACTATGTGATGAACCTGGAGGAGGAGTTCCACCAGCGCGTAATCGATTACTTCGTCGGTGAATACGCGCGAGGAAGGACGCCCAACCCCTGCCTCGCCTGCAACGAGCACGTGAAGTTCCGCGCCCTCCTCGACCGCGCGATCGCCTTCGACGCCACGTACCTGGCGACCGGGCACTACGCGCGCATCGACCGCGAAGGCGCCCGCATGAGGCTCCTGCGCGCCGCCGACCCCGCGAAGGACCAGTCGTACGTGCTGTACACGATGGGGCAGCGTGAGCTGGCGCGCACGCTCTTCCCCGCCGGCGCGTACACGAAACCGGAGATCCGCGAGCTGGCGCGTGAGATGCGCCTCCCGCTCGCCGACAAACCGGATTCGGCCGACATCTGCTTCGTGCCTGACGGCGACTACACGTCGTTCGTGCGCGATCGCCTGGCGCAGGCGCCCGGCGCGATCCGCGACGAGAGCGGCGCCATCGTCGGCGAGCACGACGGCATCGCGGGATACACCGTCGGCCAGCGGCGCGGGCTGGGCGTCGCGCTGGGCGAGAAGCGCTTCGTGACGGCGATCGACCCGGAGCTGAACGTCATCACCATTGGCCCGGAGGAGAAGCTGTATGCGCCGTCGCTCGTGGCGGAGAACGTGAACTGGGTCGCCGGCG
This sequence comes from Dehalococcoidia bacterium, assembly GCA_035583735.1. Lineage (GTDB taxonomy): Bacteria > Chloroflexota > Dehalococcoidia > DSTF01 > JACRBR01 > DATMAH01. The sequence goes on along the minus strand of DATMAH010000209.1, from coordinate 2,704 downwards.
CCGCTCCCCCGGCGCCGTTCCGCGCCGAGGTGAAGGTCCGCTACCGGATGCCGGCGGCGCCCGCACGCGTCTGGCCGCTCGATGGCGCCCGCGCCCGCGTCGAGTTCGATCAGCCGCAGCGCGCGATCACGCCGGGACAGGCGTGCGTGCTCTACGACGGCGACGACGTCCTGGGCGGCGGCGCCATCCTTGCCGCCGGCGAGTAGGCGGGCGTGCTCCACGGCGGCGATATCGCGGCGGTGGATGGCGTGCAGGGCCTCACGGGCCTGCCGTTCTGACCACGCGCGCCGCGCGCGATCGCGGACGCAGCGCGTGCCGCAACCGTCACGTGTGCGCGAGGGGCGTCACTCGCGCACACGTCGCCTTCCGGCGCCGCAACGATACTGCGGATAGACGCGTCCTATTCGTGGCAAACGGCCGTCGCGGCGGATGGAAAGCGCGCGTGTTGACAGGCGGGCCATTGTGTCCGTACCTTCGGCGTACAACATGCGCTGAACGCACATCGCCGAAGGAACGCCGATGCAAGCAGTGATCCTCGCCGCCGGTGACGGCGGACGGCTGCGGCCGCTGACGCGGCACACGCCGAAACCGCTGATCGAGGTCAACGGAAAGCCGATCATTGGCCACGTGCTCGACGCGCTCAGCGCCAGCGACGTGCGCGACGCCGTCATCGTGCTCGGGTATCGCGGCGAGCAGGTGCGCGCGGCGCTCGAAGCGACGCACGCGCGCGGCATGCGTCTGCGGTTCGTGGAAAACGAGTCGTTCATGCTCGGGAACGCACGCTCGATCTGGGCGGCGCGTGCCGCTGTCGACGGACCCTTCCTGCTCATGATGTCGGACCACCTGGTGGAGCCGGCGATGATCCGCCAGCTCGCCGACGGCGCGGACGGCATGTGCCGGCTGGCCGTGGAGCGGGCGGACCGCGATGACGCCCGCGCCGGCGAGGCGACGCTGGCCCACGTCCAGGACGGCATGGTGGTGGACCTCGGCAAGGGCATCGACGTCTGGAACGCGCTCGATACGGGCACCTTCTGGTGCACCCCCCGCGTGTTCGACGCGATGACGCCGGAGATGCGCGACGGGGAGGCCGGCGCGGTGTTCGCCACGCTCGCCCGCCGCGGCGAGCTCGCCGCCGTCGACGTCACGGGCCGCCTCTGGTGCGACGTGGACACGGAAGTCGACCTGCGGCGGGCGGCTCAGCTCTTCGGCGCGCATGCCGGCCTCGCTTGAGGGGCCGGTCTCGCGATACCTCAACCGGCGCGCCTCCGTCCCGATCGCGCGCGCTCTCGCGCGCACGCCCGCGACGCCGAACCAGGTGTCCGTCGCGGCGCTGCTGATCGCGGTGGCGGCCGCGGCGCTGCTCGTCGTTGGGCGCAATATCGAGGCTGGCGTCCTCATCCAGGCCTCGTCGGTCATCGACGGCGTGGACGGTGACCTGGCGCGCGCAAAGGCAGTGGCCTCGAAATTCGGCGGCCTGTTCGACGCGGTGCTGGACCGCTACGCCGACGCCGTCATCATCGCCGGGATGGCGTGGTGGGCGCATGAGCGCGAGGACTGGCCGGCGCCCCTCGTCCTCGGGTTCGTCGCGGCCGTCGGCGCGATCATGGTCTCCTACTCCCGCGCACGCCTGGAGACGGAGGGCGGCCGCGGCGCGGCGGCGGAGCTGCTGGGCATCGCGTCGCGCGACGTGCGGCTGCTGGCGCTGGCCGCCGGGGCGGTCGCCGGTCAGTGCTGGTGGGCGCTCGCGGTCGTTGCGGCGGGAAGTTACAGCACCGTTGCGTGGCGGATGTGGGCATTTCGGGGAGTTGCCGGTCAAGCGGAGGGCGTCGAACAGGACGCCCGCCCATGATATGATCCGCCTATCCCGGCTCAGCAGAGGATGGCGGACGTGACCTTGCCGATGGACCCGAGTTTCCTGTTCGTGGCGACGTTTCGCGACTGGGTGATCATCATCATGGGGATCTCCGTCGCGGCGTTCTTCATCGTGGGGCTGGTGATGATGATCGTCCTCGGGCTCGTCCTGCGCGCGCTGCTGCGCAAGGTGTCCGACGTCATGGACGAAGGCGTCCGCCCGCTCCTGGGGTCAGCGAAGGAGACGGCGCAGACCGTGAAGGGCACCTCCACGTACGTCTCCCAGGCGGCCGTCCAGCCGATCATCAAGACCTACGGCGTCGTGGCCGGCGTGCGCCGCGCGGCGAGCGTCATCGCCGGCATCACCTCGGCCAGCACCGACAACGCGAAGGGCAGAGACCGCGAGTAACGTCACACACGCCCGCAAGGAGGTGACGCATGGCGGACGAACGCAAGAACGGCACCACCCCAGTCCTCGAACAAGCAGAGGCCGAGCACGGCGAAGCGCCACCGGCGGAGCGAGACGTCACGCAGCGCGGCGCTCCGGCGGCGAAGGCCCCGGACGACGCGAAGTCAGCTGCCGAGAACGGCAAGGCGAAGGCCAAGTCCAAGAAGAAGAAGGACGAGGACGAGGATATCGAGTACGAGGTCGAGTGGAAGACGCCATTCGGCAAGCTGGAGTTCGAGTTCGAGCCCGCGTCGAAGAAGAAGCGGAAGGACGAAGAGCGCAAGAAGAAGGCCGAGGCGAAGGCGGCGAAGGAGGCGGAACAGGCCCGCAAGAAGGCCGAGAAGGCCGCGGCGAAGGGCGGCGGCGGCGTACTGGTGCCGATGCTCATCGTCTTCGGGCTCGTCG
>DATMAH010000208.1:0-5853 GCA_035583735.1 Dehalococcoidia bacterium | reverse complement strand
TCTCCCCGCCGTTCGCGTCGCCGTCATCGTCATCATCGCCGCAGGCGGCGCCAAAGGCGACCAGCGCGGCCGCAAGCACGAGCGTCAAGGGCAGAACCCACTTCTTCATGACGAGAGCGCCTCCTAATCCGTGATGCCTGCCGATGCGGTAGCCCGAGGGGGACACGTCCGGGCCACCACTCCTCAACAGTGTTCCGGGCGCGCGTGTCCCGCCGCCTAACACCGCCTACGACGCAGCCGTGACAAAGCCGTGGCGAGCGCGGGCCCGGGCGTCCGGGCTACGGGCGTTCATCGTTGTCGCCGCGGCCATCGCCCCGGCCACGGCCACGACGGTCCTCGCCATCGTCCGAGTCATCGCCCTGCGGCTGGCTGTCCGGCCGCGTGGGGGGCAGGGGCTCCTGGGTACGCGGCGCGCTGGTGCGGATCGGGCCGCCCCCGCGGTACGAACGCAGGTATTCCTCCGCCAGGTAGCGCTTCCACCCGGTGACGTCACCGGGAATCGTCCGGGGGGAGGCGGGCCCCGACACCTCCTGGCCGCCCCAGAAGTTGTCCTTGTTCGCGCGCTCCAGCGCCTCCCGGGCGAACGTGCCCGTCACCGTCGGGCACGATTCGCCCGGGCGCGGAATGCGACCGCTCGGCACGCACACCGTCGCCTCGACCAGGCCGTCCGGCCGCACCCAGTCGCGGTGCTCGCGGCCTTCGAGCGCGAGGACCATGCTGTCGTGCCAGGTCTGGCCGGCGATGGTCGTGCTGAAGATGTTGACCATCGGCGTGTTGTCGCTATTGCCGACCCAGACGCCGACGGCGACGTCCGGCGTATAGCCGATCGTCCACGTGTCACCGATCAGGCCGTTGCGCTCGTACGGCTCGCTGGTGCCCGTCTTGACGGCGACCTTCCAGCCGGGGATGTTCAGGTTGCTGCCGCGGCCATAGGTGATCTGCCGGTTGGCATCCGCCGAGAGGATGTCCGTGATCATATACGCGTACTCAGGGCCGATGATGGATTCGTGCCTGGCGCCGGCGTTGTTCACCAGCACCTCGCCGCGCCTGTTGGTGATGGCGATGACGGGCACGGGGTCGAGCGGGCGGTTGCCTTCGGGCCGTGGCTCCCAGGCCGGGACGCCGACCTGGACTCCGTTGTTCGCGAAGGTGCTGTAGCCGTACACCATATCCAGCAGCTTCACGTCGACGCCGCCGAGCGTAGTGGCCGGCCCGAGGTCGCGGTCGAGCGTGGTGATGCCCATGCGCTTGGCGACGGCGAGCATGTCGTCGACGCCGGTCCAGAGGATCGTCTTGAAGGCGGGGATGTTGAATGAGTTGCCGAGCGCCACCTTCAGCGGGATGACGCCGCGGTTGCGCCCGTCCGGGTTGCGCGGACTGAAGGGCGGCTCGCCCTCCGAGCGGTACGTGATGGCGGTATCGACGATCGGCCACTCCGGGCCCCAGCCCTGCATGAACGCCGTGGCGTAGGTGAACGGCTTCAGCGTGGACCCCGGCGAGTTCAAGGCGAGGGCGTTGTTGACGCTGCCGTCGATGTCTTCGCGCCAGTAGTCGCGGCTGCCAACCATCGCCAGGATCTGGCCGGTCGGCGGCTCAATGATGACCACGGAGCCGTTGTGGCCGCGCGTCGAGTTCTCATAGGTCTGCAGGTGGCGCTCGAGGATCTCGTTCACGCGCGTGTTCAGCTCGAGGTCCAGCGTGGTCCACACTTCGAGCCCGCCGTGGTACAGGGCGGCTTCTCCGAGCGTCGCCTTGATGTAGTCGCCGACATAGTTCACGAAGTGCGGCGCGAGGAACGGGCGCGGCTTCGGGTTCAGGACGATCTGCTCCAGCTTCGCCCAGTTCGCCGTCTCCTGATCGACGAACTTGTGCTTGACCATGAGGTCGAGGACTTCGTGCTGGCGCGCACGCGCAGCGTCGAAGTGCACGAACGGGTCGTACGCACCCGGGGACTGGGGCAGCCCGGCGAGAAAGGCGGCCTGCGCGAGCGTCACGTCGCTCGCGGGGATGCCAAAGTAGCCCTCGGACGCCGCGCCGACGCCGATGAGGACGCCGCCATACGGGATCTCGTTCAGGTACCACTCGAGGATCTGGTCCTTCGAGTACTCGCGCGTCAGCTTGATGGCGAGGGCAGCCTCCTTCATCTTCCGCGCCACCGAGCGTTCCCGCCGCTCCTCCGGGGTGAAATAGATCTGCTTGACGAGCTGCTGCGTGATCGAGCTGCCGCCCGTCCCTTCGAGAAAGCCGTCGCCGGGGTTGAGGTTCTCCGCGGCGGCGCGCACGAGGCCCCGGAAATTGAGTCCCGGGTTGGAGTAGAAGCTGGCGTCTTCCGCGGCGATGGTGGCATCGCGGATGTGGGGCGATATCTGGTCAAGCGGGAGGCGCCGCTGAATGCCGTAGTCCTCGTCGAGGTACTCGTACAGCAGGACGCCGTTCCGGTCGTAGATGCGGGCGCCGCCGCCGCGCGCGGCGATCGCCTCTTCCGGCGAGCGCACGGAGCCGGTGATATCGAAGTAGTAGCTGAACCCGGCGGCCAGCAGCCCGCCGCCGGCCGCTGCCGTGATCAGCAGCAGCGGCATGAGCAGCAGCAGCATGCCCCGAATGGGGAGACGGGCCCGGGGCGACAGCCGCCGGCGGCGGCGCCGCATCCTCGACAAATGTGCGTACGTCAACGAGTGTCCTCCTCCTCGGCGGCGACGCGGCGACAGGCGCTGAGGGTGCCCCGCCAGGACTCACAGGTCATGGTGGCAACCGCACGCTCGCATCTCCATAACAACGCGACCGGCGGACGTGCCGGAGCGAATAAGGCGGCGTGGTGTGCGAGCCCTCGCGGCATGCCGGGCTGTGATTAGCTTGAAACGCGGAGCAGGGGGCGTTGGCGGGGGTGTTACGTGCCCTCTCGCATAGTTAGGGCGACTGAACCAGCCTCATCTGGACGCTTTGGAAGGCACTGGCGGGGGTAGATGCGACATACCAACACGCGAGGCGGCCACACGCCGATCCGCCTGTTCGTCATCGATCACGAGGAGTTGTATCGGAAGGGACTCTCGCTTCTCTTCTCACGCGACGCGGACATCCGCGTGGTGGGCCAGGCGCGCGACGCCCTGGACGCGTGCGACAGCGTCCGGCGCGTCCAGCCGGACATCGTGCTCGTGGGCCTCAACAGCCGCGACGGCGACAGCATCGCCCGCATCAAGGCGATCCGCGACGCCCTCCCGTCCGCGCAGGTCGCGCTGATGGCGGACCGTTTCACGCGCGCGGACATCGTCGGGGCGGCGAGCGCCGGCGTCCGGGGATACATCACCAAGGACGTGCAGATCGGCACGCTCATCAACGCCATCAAGTCGGTATCGCGCGGCGAGGTGTTCATGCCGCCGTCGTCGTCGGCGATGCTCGTCGAAGAGATCGCGTCGATGAACGGCGACCGCGGCCAGGAGCCGGCGACCTCGGTGCTGGACCGCGCGAAGGTGACGGACCGGGAGCGCGACGTGCTGCAGCTCCTCGTGCAGGGGGCGACGAACCGGGATATCGCCGGCCGTCTGCACATCAGCGAGAACACCGTGAAGGTGCACTTGCGCAACATCCTGGACAAGCTCCACCTGCGGAACCGCCAGCAGGCGGCGGCGTTCGCGGTGAGCTCCGGCCTCGTCCGCCTGCGCCGCGATGACACCAACGGCGCGGCGTAAGGCGGCGGAGGGGCCCACATCCCAGAGTGCCGTCTCTCGTTGCACCACCTAATTCGCGGTGGACGGCGCCACCGATGCCATCGCCACACGCTCCCGTGGCCCCTCACCGGCCGCGCGCGCCCACCGCCAGCGCACCGCGAGCGCGAACCCAAGCAGCAGGAGGCCCCCGATGAGGAAGTGCGACGCGAGCACGCGCGCCGCCAGCTCATCAAGCAGGGGAGCGCCGGTCGCCACCTCACGCACGGGCGCGGATGCGAGCAGCACGATCACGCTAAGCGCGGCCCACCAGCGCCTGTCGTCGGGCACGCCAAGGTTACCGCTCACAGCAAGCACGAACGGCACCAGCAGCAGGCTGTAGTAGTGTGACCACGACGCGGGCGAGACGACCAGCGCGAGCACCAGCACGATGCTCAGCTCCTGGTTCAGCGCGATGCGGTCCGCGGGACGCGCGCGGGTCCGCCACCAAACGAGGAGCGATGCCGACACCAGCAGGAGGACGATGGCGGTCCGCGTGAGGGTGAACGCCGGTCCGTACTCGTCGATGGGGGTCCAGTCGTAGGCGTACTTGTCGCCCGAGATCAGGCGCGCCATGGCGGCGTTCAGCGACTGCACATTGAACGCGCCGAGCGGGTGCTCCGAGTACGGCTGGATGGCGACCTCGTACCAGGTGCGGTGGATATCCCAGCCGTAGAGCAGCATCGATGCTCCAGCGACGGACGCCGCGGCGGCGGCGGCGGACGCGAGCGCCAGCCAGCGCTGGCGCAGCAGCAGTGGCGCCGCCAGCAGCGCCAGCGGCGGCTTGACCAGCACGAGGGCGGCCAGCGCGATGCCGGCGAGTGGGTCGTTCCTCCGCTGCATCGCCCAGAGCAGTGCCACCACCGCCAGCAGCAGCACATGGGTGGTGTTGCCTTCGCGGAGGCTGTTGTAGAGCGGGCCGTTGATCACGAACAGGCCGACCACGGTGGCGAGGGCCCAGCCCGTCGTGCCCGTCAGCTTGACGAGCCAGAGACACGCCGCCGCCACCGCCACGAGCCCCACGGCCGTATAGACCAGCCCGGCCTGGTGGTCTGTCCAGAGCGTGAACGGCACGAACAACCACGCGACGATCGGGAGGTTGACGAAGCCGCTCACCGGGTCGTCGGTGTTGTAGAGCGCCGCCAGCGAGGCACGATCCCGCACGAGGTCGGCAGCCGGATAGTAGGCCTTCTTGAAGTCGTTGAGGAAGCGCGATGGCTCCGAGTAGCGCCAGAGGAAGCCGGCGACGAGGACGGAGGGCACCGCGAATGCCGTCCAGCGCTGCCACGGCCGGGCAACAACGCGTGGTGCGAGGAGGCATATCACCGCCCCCAGCGCGACGAGAAGGTAATACGCCACGTAGTACTTCATGGCCTGCGGCACTGTATCGGATCATGGCCGCGGCAAGGCGACGATCATTGACGCACGCGGCCCTCGAGGCGCACGGGAGGCTGTACTATTCGCCGCGTGAGCAGAGAAGCCCAGCCGGCAGCCACTAGCACGCCTGCGCGAACGCAGAGGCGAGGCCGGCCGCGCGCCATGCCACGGGTCCCCTCGTTGACAGCGTGGCTGGCGACCTTCTTCGCCGTCAACTTCGCGCTGTTCAATGTGGCGCTCGTGGTCCTGCCGACGACGGGCCCGAAGGAGCTGGGCGTCTACGAGACGTACCGCTTCGTCACCTTCGATGCGGCTTCCGACTCCTGGCACCCGATGCAAGAGGCGTGGCGATACCTCGACGCGGGCGGCGGCCATGTGTACGACGAGATCTTCTTCGAGCGCGACATCAAGTTTCAGTACGCCCCCACGAGCCTGCTCCCCATCGAACTGATGCAACGCGCGTTCGGCGGCGATCAGTTGAAGCGGCGCACCCTCGACGGCATCTCGTGGCTGAGCGTCGTCACCACCGCGGTCGTCACGGCATTGATCTTTGATCGGGCGATACGGCGCTACGCTCCCAGCATGGCGCCCGCGACCGGTGAGGAACGGTGGGGACGCGCTGTCCTGGTGGTGTTGCTGACGCTGTGCTTCTACCCGGTGGCGCGCGCCTTCGGACTGGGCCAGATCCAGACGTGGATCAACGGGCTCTTCGCGCTCATGGTGCTGCTCTGGATGCTGGACCGCCGCATCGCGGCGGGCGTCGCGGCGGGCCTCA
>DATMAH010000207.1:0-9782 GCA_035583735.1 Dehalococcoidia bacterium | reverse complement strand
GGGATGCCCCGGTAGACGCCGAGGAGCGTCGTGCCCGCGGGCAGCGCGCGCAGGGCGTAGTCGCCCGGTTGCGCCTGGTCCTCCACGGCGAACGCCACGTTGGCGATCTGGTCCCGGTACCGCTCCGGCAGCGCATCCACCGCGCGCACGACCATCGCCTCGAACTCGTCGCCGTCGATCTCCACCATGGCTACAGCGTGACGAGGTCGCCGCGCCGCCACAAGTACCACGAGCCGGCGCTGCGATAGGGGCGCCACGGCTCGGCGATCGCCTCCATCTCGGCGGGCGCCGGCAGGGTGTCGAGGCCGTATGCGGTCCGCATCGCCGCTCGTATGCCCAGGTCGCCGACCGGGAGCACATCGGGCCGGCCCAGGCAGAACATCAGCAGCATGTCCGCCGTCCAGCGGCCTATGCCCGTGATCTGCGTGACGTGGGCGATGACTTCATCGTCGGCCATCCGCCGCAGCCTCCTGTCCGACAGATGGCCGTCGGCGAAGTGCTGGGCGATGCTGCGCAGGTATCCGGCCTTCTGCCGCGAGACCCCGGCTGCGCGAAACGCCTCCGGCGTGAGCCGCAGCAGGGCGTCCGGCTCCGGGATGCCGCCGTCGAACAGCGCGAGGAAGCGGCGCTCGATGGCCGCCGCGGCCGGCCCCGCGAGCTGCTGATACAGCACCGCGCGGAGCAGCGACGCGTACGGCTGCCCGCGGATCTCCATTCCGAATGGTCCGACGGAGCGCACGATCTCGCGCATTACCGGGTCGTTGCGCATCAGGTGCCGGCGGGCGCGCTCCGCGTCGTACGGCAGCGGCCTCTTTCGCATCAGGTTACGGAGCGTCATCGCGGCGGACGCCTCACTTCCGGAGCGCCGCCGCTTCTTCGATCGACGCGATCGCCTCGGACAGCGCCGCCTCCATCTCGGCGTCGCCGTCGGCGCCGATGCGCTCGATGAGGCTGCCCAGGTAGTCGCGCACGGCCTCCAGCCGGTCTACGACCTCGTGCGCCGTCGCCGCCTCCAGTGTGTCCGGCAGGGTGTCACCGTCCGGGCGTGCGAAGGTGGCGGCGTGTTTCTGGGCAGCGTTCACCACGAGCTGCAGCACGTCCGGCCGGGCGTAGTGCCCGGCGACGTCGCGGGAGTGGCGCTCATGCAGCGTGCGTTCGAGGTCGACCTCCGCGAACAGCGTCTCCTCGGAGCCGAAGACCGGCCCCGCCAGGTACTTGCCGTCGGGACCGACGATGGCGCTCCCGCCGTTGGCGCTCGCGGCGTCCACCGCGACGTGCGCGGGCATCGAGCCGGGTGTCACGACGCCGCACGCCGAGATGACGAACGCGGCGCCGCAGAAGGCGTAATCGCGCATTGCCGCGTCGATGTGGTCGCGCTGGAAGCTATAGGCCGGCCAGACGCCGCAGTGCACCTGCTCGCCCTGCGCCATCAGGGCGAAGCGCGCCAGCGGCATGATGTGCTCCCAGCAGATCAGGCCGCCCAGGCGTCCGACGGCTGTGTCCAGCACGTCGAGGTCGCTGCCGTCGCCCATGCCCCAGATCGTCCGTTCCGTGAATGACGGCACAAGCTTGCGATGCCGGTGCAGCAGCCGGCCGTCGGGCGAGATGTACAGCATCGTGTTGTAGAGCGTGCCGCGTGCGAGGGTATCCCGCTCGTTGAGCCCAATGACCACGTAGGCATCCGCGTCGGACGCCGCGTCGCAGAGCTGCTCCGTGCTCAGCGACGGGATCTCGATCGCGTTCTTCCAGAGCTCGCTGTACACGGCGGACGAGCGCATCTGGTCGCCCGAATGCCAGAACGGGTAGCCCGGCAGCCACGTCTCCGGAAAGACGACGAGGTCCGCGCTAGCACCGGCCTCGCGGATGAGTTCGCACGCCTTCTCGACCGATGCCTCGCGGTCCAGGTACAGCGGCGCCGCCTGCACCGCCGCCGCGACGAACTTCGGTAGGGTGTCACCCATCTGCGCATCTCCAATCGCGGGAACCGCTGGCGGCGGCACTATAGCATCGGGGCTTGACGGGCGGTGGCGCACGAAGGCGGATATAGTGCGGCACCGTGGACCCAGGCTTGCTCGCATCCATCCGCGCCGACCTCCTGGCGCACGACCGGTTCGAGATCGCGCCCGGCTGGTCGCCCCGCGCCGGCGGCCTCCGTGGCTGGTGGTGGCGTTACCGGCGCAACCACCATGCGGCCGGCATCATCATCCTCTTCCGCCTGCGCGAGCGGGCGCTCACGCGCCGATGGCCGCTGGTGCCCTCGCTCTGCGACCGCCTGCTTGAATGGGTCCACGGCACCCAGATCTCGCGCGGCGTACGTCTCGGGCGCGGCGTCTACTTCCCCCACGGCGATGCCCATATCCACGGCCACACCACGATCGGCGAGTGCACGATTGTGGGGGTGCAGGCGGCCATCGGCCTGCGCGGCAGCTTCTTTGGCGGCGACATGGGCACGCGCGGCCCGACCATCGGTTCGTACGTCCGCATCGGCACCGGCGCGCGCCTCCTCGGCGGGATCACCGTCGGCGACCGCGCCGTGATCGGCGCCGGTGCCGTCGTCATCGATGACGTGCCCGAGGCGGCGACCGTCGTCGGGGTGCCCGCGCGCGTCGTGCGGCAGGGCCCCACCGCAGACGAGCTGCCGGCGGCGCTTGAGCGGCTCGAAGCCATGCGCCGGATGGCGGAGGCGGCCGCGCCGGCGCCCGGCGAAGCACCGGAGACCATCGAGAGGCTGTAGAAGCCCTGCCGACGTGTAAGAATTGCGTTGCGCTCGCGTTCGTATCCCTTGAAGCGCGCAGTTGCGCCCGATGGCGCGAAGCCACGTCGGATAGAATCAGCCTGTGACCACGCTCCGCACGTCCGACCTGCCTGCCTGGTATCGCGACCTCGCGGGGGCTCGCGTCGTCAGCGGCTCACCGGACCTTGCCACCGCCATCTGCCACGACAGCCGCGCGGCCCGCCCGGGCTGCGTCTTCGTCGCCATCCCCGGGCTCACCGTCGACGGCAACGCGTACATCCCGGAGGCCATCCGCGCCGGCGCCCGCTACGTCATCGTCCAGGAGGACCTCGCCGGGCGCTGGGAGCCGTACGTCAACGAGGACGTGACGTTCGTCGCCGTGCCGGACGCGCGCGCCGCGCTCGCCGAGGCGGCCGCGGGCTTCCATGGCCACCCGGCGCGCACACTCCGCACCATCGGCGTCACCGGTACGGACGGCAAGACGACGACGACGCATCTGATCGCGCACGTGCTCAATGAGACGGGCCATCGCGCCGGCTACCTCAGCAGCGTCGAGTTCGGCCTCGGTGGTGCCGCCGAGCTCAACGCCTCGCACATGACGACGCTGGAGTCGCCGGACGTGCAGCGATATCTCGCCCAGATCAGGGACGAAGGCGGGCGCTATGCGGCTATTGAGGCGTCGTCGATCGGGCTGCACATGCACCGCGTGGACCAGTGCGAGTTCGACGTCGGCGTGTTCACCAACCTCGCGCCGGACCACCTGGACTACCACGGCAGCATGGCGGACTACCGCGAGGCCAAGGCGATCCTCTTCCGCATGCTGGGCGAGTCGGTCGAGAAGGGCGGCGGCAAGGCGGCGGTACTGAACGCCGACGACAACGCCTCGGAGTACATGCGCAGCGTCACCGTCGTGCCCGTCATCACGTACGGCATCGACAACCCGGCGGACATCACCGCTCACTCCATCGCACAGGATGGCTTCGGGACGCGCTTCACCGCCCGCATGTTCGGCGACGACGTCACCGTCCGCACTAACCTGCTCGGCGAGTACAACGTCGCCAACTGCCTCGCGGCGGCGGCTGCGGCGGTCTCCCAGGGGGTGGACTTCGCGGCGGCGGTGCTCTCGCTTGAGACATACCCGGGCACGCCCGGGCGCATGGAGCTCATCGACCAGGGGCAGCCCTTCCGGGTCGTCGTCGACATCGCCTCGACGGAGCAGGCGATGCGCAACGTGCTCCGCATGCTGCGGCCGGTGACACCCGGCAAGCTCATCGTCGTCTTCGGCGCCGCCGGCGGCCGCGACCCGGGGCGGCGCCGCGGCATCGCCCGCGCCGTCGCCCAGTACGCGGACTTCGCCGTGCTGACGAACGAGGACCCGCGGGACGAACCGCCAGACCTCATCCTCGACGAGATCGAGGGGGCGCTGAAGGCGGCAGGCTTCCGCCGCTACGAGCGCGAGCTCGACCGCCGCCTCGCCATCGGCATCGCGTTCGGGCGCGCGGGGCGCGGCGACACGGTGCTGCTGGCCGGCAAAGGCACCGAGCAGTCGATCGTCATCCAGAATACGCACTGGCCCTGGGACGAGCGGCGCATCGCGCGGGAGTTGCTGGAAGAGCTGGCGGGCGGCTAAGCTTCACCTGACGCTGACGCATAAGCAGGTGATCAATTTGGACGCCGCCGAGATCGAGGCGCTCGCGCAATTTGACATAAGTCATATCATCCACCCCCAGTGGCACCCGGCGGACCACCGCGACGCCGTCATCTTCGCGAGCGGGGAGGGGGCCGTCCTCACCGACGTCGCGGGCAAGCGCTACATCGATGGACTGTCGTCGCTCTGGAATGTGGCTGTGGGCCACGGCCGGCGCGAGCTGGCGGAGGCGGCGGCGGAGCAGATGTCGACACTGGCGTTCGCGAACGCGTACACCGGCTACGCCAACGTCCCGTCGATCCGCCTGACGGAGAAGCTGCTCTCGCTCGTGTATCCCAACATGAGCGGCGTCTTCTACGCGAACAGCGGCTCGGAGGCCAACGACTTCGCCATCAAGGCAGCCCGCTACTTCTGGTTCCTCCAGGGGAAACCGGAGAAGACGCTGATCATCTCTCGCGAGGAGGCCTACCACGGCGGGACGATGGCGGCGACCGCGATCACAGGCATGGCGCCGTTCCACAAGGGCTTCGGGCCGGAGCCGCCGGATTTCGTGCGCGTGCCGACGTCCTACCGGTACCGCTGCCGCTTCTGCGCGTCGCAGCCGGCGTGCACGCTCGAGTGCGCCGACCAGGTGGAGGCGGCGATCAGGGATGCCGGCCCGGAGCGCGTCGCCGCGTTCATCGGCGAGCCGGTGCATGGAGCCGGCGGCGTCATCCCGCCCGACCCCGGCTACTGGCCGCGCCTCCGCGCGATCTGCGATCGATACGACGTCCTGCTCATCGCGGACGAAGTCATCACCGGCTTCGGGCGCACCGGCCGCTGGTTTGCGCTGGAGCACTGGGGCCTGCAGCCCGACATCCTGACGTTCGCCAAGGCCATCACCAGCGCGTATGTACCCCTGTCAGGATTCGTCGTCTCGGAGCGCGTCCATCGCGCGTTCTGGGACGCGCCGGCCGATGCGAAGTTCATGCTCGGCTGCACGAACAGCGCGCATCCGACCGCCTGCGCCGTGGCGCTGCGCAACCTCCGCATCATCGAGGAGGAGGGGCTCGTCGCGCGCGCCGAAGCGATGGGCCGCCGCCTGCAGGAAGGGCTGCGGCGGCTCCTGGAGATGCCGCACGTCGGCGATGTCCGCGGGCTGGGCCTGATGGCGGCCGTCGAGCTGGTGGCCGAGCGGGAGAGCCGCCAGCCGTATGCTGCGGCGGACGCCGTAGGGGCGAAGGTGGCGCGGGCGATGCGAGAGCGGGGGGTGGTGACGCGGGCGAAGGGCGATAGCATCCTCTTCGCGCCGCCTCTTGTCATAACAGAATCGCAGGTGGACGAGCTTGTGAACGTAACGGGCGACGCCATCGAGGCCGTCACCGGGCGGTAGGAACGCTTGAAATATGGGACTAAAGGACTAGGCCCGGAACCATGATCCGTCCCCCACGCGGCTATACTGACGGTATGCAAGAACTTGCGATGCCGCCGCAGGCGGCTATTGCCGTCGTGGGCCGGAGACCTTCGTTCCTGGAGCGCAACTGGCGGCTGTTCGCCGAGCTGCTGCTCATCGTCCCGGCGTATGTCGCGTATCAGTACGTCCGGGGCCTGGTGGGCTCGCCCGCCGGCCAGGCCTTCGACAACGCGTCGCGGCTCATCTCCATCGAAAAGGAGATGGGCATCTTCCACGAGGCGTTCCTGCAGCAGGCCATCCTGCCGAGCCAGTGGATGGTGGAGGTGTTCAACTACCTCTACATCTGGGCGCACCTGCCGCTGATCATCGCCGTCGCGATCTGGCTGTACATGAAGCACCGTGGGAACTATGCGCTGTTCCGCAACGCCTTCATGATCTCCGGGCTGATTGCGCTCATCGGCTTCAGCACGGTGCCACTCGCCCCGCCGCGCTACATGCCCGAGTTCGGCTTCACTGACACGATCGTGTCGGCGCAGTCGTACTACATCTTCCAGAATCCCAAGATGGTGAACCAGTACGCGGCGATGCCCAGCCTGCACTTCGGCTGGGACCTGCTCGTCGCCATCGCCATCGGCTACCACGCCAGCAAGCGCTGGGTGCTCGGCGTCGCCATCGTCATGCCGTTCGTCATGCTCGGGGGCATCGTGCTGACGGCCAATCACTACTTCCTCGACGCGGCCGCCGGCGCGTTGGTGGCCGTGCTGGGACTCGCCATCGCCTGGTTCATCCGCCGCCGCATCGTGCAGCGGCAGGACGGCATCTTCAACTTCCTGGCGTAATCGTCTTGCCGGCCTATGGGTCACGCGGCGCGGGCATGCGGCCCGCGCGTCTCCATGAGGGCGACTGCGCGTCGCGCGCACAGGCGCTCAGACGTTTGTCGGTGCAGGGCGACCGTCGTACTTGCACGATGCTCATCAGCGGCTGCGGTGGCGGAGCGCGCGCTCGATGTCGCGCTGCGCGTCGCGTTTGGCGATCGCCTGGCGCTTGTCGTAGTGCTTCCGTCCCCGCGCCAGCCCCAGCTCGACCTTCGCCATGCCGTCCTTCAGATACAGACTCAGCGGCACGAGCGTGAGCCCCCTCTCGTTCATCGCGCGCGACAGCTCCCGGATCTCCTTCTTGTGCAGCAGCAACCGCCGCGGCCGGGTCGGCTCGTGGTTCATGTAGCTGCCGCCCTCGTACGGTGCGATGTGCGCGCCGTACAGCCAGAGCTCGCCGTCGAGCGGGCGCGCGTAGGCTTCGCGGATGCTGGCGCCGTTCGTCCGGATCGACTTGATCTCGGTGCCGAGGAGGCTGATGCCTGCTTCGACACGCTGCAGGATCTCGTAGTCGTGCGTCGCCTTGCGGTTGGCGGCCACCTGCTTGATCTCGGCCATGCCGCTGATTCTAGCCGCCGGTGGTGGGGGTCGGCGTCGCGGCGGCCGTGGGCGATGCGGCCGGCGTGCGCTCGGGCACGGTGTTCGTGCCGCGGATGACGTCGACCGCCTTGTGGAGCTGGGCGTCGCGCTGCAGGTCGATGTCCTCGTCTGTGAACTCGATCGGCACGTCGGGCCGCACGCCGACGCCATCGATCTGCGTGCCGTTCGGCGTCAGCCACTTGGCGATGGTGACGTAGAGCTGGCCGCCGTCGCGCAGGTCGTTCGAGACGTTGACGGTGCCCTTGCCGAACGACGTCTCGCCGACGATCGTCGCGCGGCCGTTGTCCTGGAGCGCGGCCGCCAGCACCTCGGCGCCGCTGGCGCTGAACCGGTTCTGCAGGACGACGACGGGGATGTCGGTGGCGATGCCGCCGCCCTTCGCGCGGTACTCCTGCTCGTTCCCGTCGCGGTCGCGCTCGATGAGGATGATGCCGTCGTCGAGGAACTCGTCGGTGATCTCGATCGTCGTGCGGAGGAGGCCGCCCGGGTTGTTGCGGAGGTCCAGGATGACGCCACGCTTGCCGCTGTCGACGGCGTCCTGCAGCGCGCGCTGGATCTGTTCCTTGGCCGGCTCATTGAACTCACGCAGGTAGATGTAGGCGACGTCGTCGATGACGTTGCCGGCGCCGTCCTCCAGCACGCCGCCGGGCGGCTGCGTCGTCACGGACTGCACCTCGATCTCGTCGCGCTCGATCTCGTAGGTCTCCTCGGCGCCGTCGCTGTGGCGGACCTTCAGCGTCACCGTCGTGCCCCGGGGCCCGCGGATGCGGAGCACGGCCTTTTCGGTGGTCCAGCCCTCGGTCGACTCGCCGTCGACCTCGAGGATCACGTCACCGGCGCGGAGCCCGGCGCGGGCGGCCGGGGTGCCTTCGATGGGGGAGGTGATGACGATCTGGCCGTCCTGCTCGCTTACGGTGGCGCCGATGCCCTCGAAGCGCCCGTCGGGGCCGATGGCGGTGGAGGCGGTCGAGGGGTCGACGTAGAAGGTGCCGGTGTCCGGGAAGACGCCCAGGAGCCCGTTGATGGCGGCCTCATAGAGCGTCTGCTCGTCGAGGATCTCCGGATCGACATAACGATCCTGGAGGATGTCGTAGATCTGGTTCAGCGTGGCGAAGTCGATCTCGCCCTCGTCACCCTGGTCCGCGCCGTTGCTCGCCCCGCTGACGTCACCGCTATCGCCGCGATAGACGTAGCCGAGGACGAAGGTCAGGGTAAGAATCGATGCGGCGAGAAGGCCGAGGATGGCCCACCGGGCGGCCTGGAGTATGCGGGGCATTCTCTCCTCATCGCTGCCTCCAACCGGGGGGCAGCTCGTTCCAGCAAGTCTAGCATTCACGCCGCACCGGCGGGCGAGCAGGGGACATCGGGGAATCCCCTACGCGGTATCGCGCCGGTGTTGCGTTCGCAGTCGCGTCTTCACGTCGTACAGCCGAGCGTCGGCGACCTCAAGCAGCTCGCCGGCGGAGCGCGAGTCATCGGGGCACGTCGCCGTCCCGACGGAGATGCCGAGCCTGATCCGCTCTTCGCCGGGGCCGGCATCGGCGGCGGTGGCGACGGCGTCCGCAAGCTTCTCGGCGGTCTGCCGGGCTTCCGCGGCGGACGTGTTGGGCAGGATGACGACGAACTCGTCGCCGCCATAACGTGCGCCGATGTCGCTGCTGCGGATCTGGGCGGCGATCACCTGGCCCACGAGGCTGAGGAACTTGTCGCCCACCATATGCCCGTACGTGTCGTTGATCTGCTTGAAATTGTTCATGTCCATCAGGAGCACGGAGAGCGGCTGGCCGTAGCGCTGGGAACGGTCGATCTCGTGTGAGAGCTGTTCGTAGAAGTAGCGGTGGTTGTAGAGGCCGGTCAGCGCGTCGCGGTAGGCCATGGTGCGGAGGCGCTGACTGAGTTCCTCGAGGTGCGCCGAGTAGGCGCGCTCCAGACGGAGGTGATGCGAACGCGTGTAGGACGCGACGAAGAGTCCGTAGGCGACGCCGACCGACAGGGCCAGCATCTCGACGGCCATCTCCGTACGATGCGACATAATCCGATGGTCGAACAGAACGAGGGCGCCGGCGCCCAGCAGCAGGGCCAGGCCGACGAGGCTGAGGATCGAGCCGCCCAGGTCGCGCCGCTCACCGGCGCTGGGACCGATGCCGTCCATGATGCTGCGGTGGGCCGGTCGATGCATACTTCGGCGCCTGCGCGCTGAGCTGTCCGGACGCGTACCTGGACGGCGCACGTGGAAGCGGCTGTGCGAGAGGCGCCCCTCCGCGAAGGAGTATCGGAGATTCCCTGATCGGGCTTGACGGGCGGACGAAGCGGATTGGGCTCTCCTCGCGGCGGGTCACCGCGCGGCGGGTCGTTATGTCGCCACGGCCCGGGTGCATGGGGGATCCGACATAACATCTATAGTGCGATCATAAACATCGGCCGCGACGGACGGCCCGAGGCGGTGCTCCCGGACCGGCCGCTGCATCGCTCAGACGACGGCTGTGCCGTCAGCGCGACGGTGCGGATCTGTCCTCCTGAGTGCGAGCTCCG
>DATMAH010000206.1:0-3906 GCA_035583735.1 Dehalococcoidia bacterium | reverse complement strand
GCGTCGGCGACAGGCTGCAGCAGCCCCATCGGCCCCACCCGGTTCGGCCCCAGCCGCGACTGTATCCGCCCGACGACCCGCCGCTCCACCCAGATGTTGATGATGGCGACGGCACCGATGAAGCTGATGATCCCCAGCGTGCCGAGGAGCCCCGACAGCACCCAGATCGACCAGTCGGGCGCGCCCGCGTCGCGCAGCAGGTCGTACACCGCCTCGCTCAGGTTCGACAGGTCGCGGATGTCCCACCAGTTGTCCGTGATCAGGTCCATCAGCGGTCCAGCTCCCCCACGTTGATGTCGATGCTGCCCAGCGTCACGATCGCGTCCGCGATCGTCTGGCCCACCGTCATCTCCTTCAGCACGCTCAGGTTGATCAGCGAGGGCGCCCGCACGTGCCACCGGTAGGGCGCCGCCCCGCCGTCACTGACCACATAGAACCCCAGCTCGCCCTTCGGCGACTCCACCCGCGAGTACGCCTCGCCGGCCGGCGGCCGGATCGCCAGCGGCACGTCCGTCTTGTGCGGGCCGTCCGGCAGCTCATGCATCGCCTGCCGGATGATGCGCAGGCTCTGCTTCATCTCCTCGATGCGGATCAGCATCCGGTCGTACGCGTCGCCGTTGTAGCCCACGGGGATGTCGAACTTCATCCGGTCGTACACGCAGTACGGGTCCGCCTTGCGGATGTCCCACGCGATGCCCGCGCTGCGCAGCATCGGCCCGCTCAGCGACGCGTTGATCGCCAGCTCCGGCGTCACCACGCCGACGTCCCGCGCCCGCATCATGATGATCTCGTTGCCCACGAGAAGCTGCTCGTACTCCTCGAAGCGGTACGGCAGGTCGTCGTTCACCAGCCGGCTCAGCGCCGGCAGAAACTCCTCCGGCACGTCGAACGCCACCCCGCCGATCCGCATGTAGTTCGTCGTCAGACGCGCCCCGCACGTCATCTCGAACAGGTCCAGCACCTTCTCCCGGTCGCGGAAGCAGTACATCACCGGCGTCTGCCAGGCGCCGCAGTCGTTGATGAACGCCCCCGTCGCCATGCAGTGGCTCGCGATGCGCTGCAGCTCGCTGAAGATCACCCGCAGGTACTGCGCCCGCTCCGGCACCTCGATCCCCGCCAGCTTCTCCACCGAGAGGCAGTAGCCCAGGTTGCCCGTCATCGCCGCCAGGTAGTCCATGCGGTCCGTGAACGGGATGTTCTGCGTGTACGTCCGCTCCTCCGCCAGCTTCTCCATGCTGCGGTGCAGGTACCCCACCACCATCTTCACGTCGACGATGCGCTCCCCGTCGATGCGCGCCACCATGCGGAACACCCCGTGCGTGCTCGGGTGCTGCGGCCCGATGTTGACCTCGACTGGCTCCGTCTTAATCGCCACGTCGCACCTTCCCCATCACCCGCCCGTACCCGGCTCCCGCGGCCGGAACTCCTGCCCGGTCTGCCCCGGCACCTGCTTCGGGAACTGGCTCAGCCCCGGCTTCTGGCCGCCCGGCAGCGCCATGAAGTCCTTGCGCAGCGGGTGCCCCGGGAACGACTCCCACAGGAACAGCCGCGTCAGGTCCGGGTGGCCCGTGAAGCGCACACCCATCAGGTCGTACACCTCCCGCTCCTGCAGCCACGCGCCGATCCACAGCGGCGAGACCGACGGCACCTCCGGCCGCTCGTGGTCGGCCGGGACCTTGATCTCAAAGATGTGGTTCTGGGACAGCGACGACAGGTGATACACGACGTCGATGCGCGTGATCATGTCCACGCTGCAGAGCTGCACCAGGAACTTGCCGTCGAGGTGCTCGTCGTCCCGCGCGACCCGCATCGCCTCGAACGCCTGCGCCGGTTCGAGCACCACCCAGCCCGCTTCGACGCTTCGGATCGCCTCCGGCAGCTTCGCCCGGATACGGTCGGCGACCTCCAGACCGGGAAGCGTGACGGTTACCGGGTGAGGCACGCTACATCCATTCCATCGCCCGCTTGCGCCAGTCGTAGACATAACCGACGAGCAGAATCGCTATGAAGATGAGGCCGGCCAGGTACGCCGAGAATCCGAGCGCCCCGAACGAGACCGCCCACGGGTACAGGAACACCGCCTCCACGTCGAACACCACGAACAGCAGCCCGAACAGGTAGTAGCGCACCTTGTAGCGCACCTGCGCCGTGCCGATGGGCACCATCCCGCACTCGTACACGGAGCCCTTCACCGGGTCCGGCTTGCTCGGCCGAAGTTTGAAGACGCCGAGCACCACCGAGGCGACGATAGGGATCAGCGGGAAGATGACCGCGAAAATCAGCAGGAAGCCGGCCCGCCCGAATTGCTCGATCACCGGCTCACGTCCCCTTCCGGCGCGATTGTGAAATCTGACGCTAGTTGGCAGCGGATCGTATCACAGCACTTTCCCCCGGACAAACGCATCTCCCGGTGTGCGACGGGCCATGCTGGCTGCTGACCCGCAAGCCCACGGAAACGCCAGTAGGGGCCTCCTGGGCCTCAAGTTCGGGTAAACCCTGCCGATTCCTCCAGTAGCAGAAGGAAGCACACCTGGAGGTTTCATGTCCCGCTACATCCCTGCAGCCATCGTCGCTCTGAACTTCGTCGCCGTCACCGCGCTCACCGTCGCGCCGTGGATCTGGGGCCGCTAGGCCCCCCGCTACAGGCGATCGAGCACGCCCCCGCCAGCCCGGCGGGGGCGTTTCCGTCTCCCCCGCCTGCTCGCCCCACCTCGCCTGGCCGACTATGCACTGGGAGCCTCCATCGTGACGATCGACCGGTCTCAGCGCACCGCCCTGATCGGCGCCTGCTTCGCGTTGAGCCTTCTTGTCGTCCAGGCGGCCGTCCTCCGCTTCGCGCCGTGGGAGCTTGCCGCCCGCATCACCCTCCCCGCCACCATCGCACTCGTCCCGTTCGCGCTGTGGCCGTACCGGCGCTTCCTGGGCGTGTGGGTGATCTTCGTCGGACTCGCGGCCAACCTCGCGCCGATCCTCGCGAACGGCGGCCTCATGCCCATCGAGCACACGACCGTCGTCCGCGCCATCGGAGAGGAGCGCGCCGCCGAATACGAAACAGGCGAGTGGATCGCCGGCTCCAAAGATGTGCTCGTCGCCCCCGGCGAGGGCCGCCTGCGAGCGCTGAGCGACCAGATCATCATCCGCATCGGCCACGGTGGGATGGCAGCGAGCCCCGGCGACGTCGTCGTGGGCGCGGGCCTCCTGCTCCTCATCGCCCAGGCCTCATGGGAGTGGAACGCGCGCCGCGCGCGTCCCAAGGCCAGCACCACCGTCCGCGCCCAGGAACGGGCGCGTGGCGGCGCAGCGACCTGACCGGACGCCGCGCCGCCCGCCACCAGAGCAGGCCTGTACCAGCGAGGGCAAGGACTGGTACAGGCCTTGAGCTTCGATGCTACGTCCGGCGTCTCACCCACGTCTCGCCAGGTTCCGTGGTGAGAGCCCGCACGCTCTTGGCGAGAGCCGCACAATGCGACAGGCCCGGCCAACGCCGGGCCTGTCGCAGTCGTCTGTAACGCCAGTCTAAGGGGCGATCTCGGCCACCTTCGCGCGGGCGGCGTCCTTGTCCTTGTACCAGAGGGCGTTGATCTCCGTGTACGCCTTCATGTTGTCCGGCACGTCGTCCTCCGCGAAGATGGCGTTCACGGGGCAGGCCGGCTCGCACGCCCCGCAGTCGATGCACTCGTCCGGGTCGATGTAGAGCATCTTGTCGACCTCGTCGCCGTCGTCGTGGATGCAGTCCACGGGGCATACGTCGACGCAGGAGCGGTCCTTGGTGCCAATGCAGGGCTCGGTGATGACGTAGGCCATGGTCTGCTCCTCCAGGCTGAATTCTCGCTTCCGGGGCATTGTAGGAAGCTGATTTCGGTCGCGGAAGGGGGTTTAGCAGCAATTCGCTTCTTTTATTGGCGG
>DATMAH010000205.1:0-4516 GCA_035583735.1 Dehalococcoidia bacterium | reverse complement strand
GGAGTTCGAAGCGACATACGGCGACGAGGCGAAATGGGCGCAGGTGGTCGACGGCTTCAACGCGAAGGTGTACGCCGAGAACCGCGGGCGCCCGCTCGACGACGTGCTGGCGGAGTACCGCCGCTCGTTCGCGGAGATGATGCAGACGCTGGAGTCGCTCTCCGAGGAGGACCTCTTCGACGGCGAGCGATTCGCGTGGACGGCGGGGCGGCCGCTGGCGCTCTTCGTGCGCGGCAACGCCGACGAGCACTACGCAGAGCATGCGGAGCAGATCGAGGCGCTGGCGGAGGGGCAGCGGCATGACGGCTGATCCGAAGGCCATCTTCTTCGACATGGACGGCACGCTCGTCGACTGGCGGAGCGGCATGGACGAGAAGTGGCTCCTCGCATGCGAGAACGCCTGTGCGCGCGTGAAGCTCGTCGACGCGCAGAAGCTCTACGAGATGATCCTGCAGCGCCGGACGTGGTTCTGGGAGGACCGCGAGCGGGCGACGCGCGGGCGGATGGACCTGCTCGCCGCCAGCACGGAGATCGCGACCCACGCGCTCGCCGACCTGGGCATCGACGACGGCGATCTGGCGCGCGCCATCGCGACGGACTTCCGGCGCCGGCGCGAGGAGGCGCTGACGCTCTACCACGGCGCAATCGAGACGCTGGAAGCCGTGCGCGCGCGGGGCATCGCGACGGCCCTGATCACGAACGGCGGCGCCGAGCCGCAGCGACGCACGGTCGAGCGCTTCGGCCTCGGCCGCTACTTCGACTGCATCGTCATCGAGGGCGAGTTCGGCGTCGGCAAGCCGGACGAGCGCGTCTTCCGTCACGCGCTGGAGACCGTGATCTGCGACCCCGTGACGGCCTGGATGGTCGGCGACAACCTCGACGCCGACATCGGCGGCGCGCACGCGCTGGGCATCCACACGATCTGGATCGATGAGGCGGGCGCGGGGCTGCCCGCGGACGCCCGTGTGCGTCCGGGCCGGATCATCCGGTCGATCGCGGAGTTGCTCTGATCCGGCGGCGCAGCCACCGCACGCCCGACGGCGTGCGCGACAGCACCAGCACGCCCCCCGCCGCCCACACGCAGACGATCGGCACGATGGGCGCGTGGAAGCGCGGGTCGGCGAAGAACGCCACGTGCACGAGCGTCCAGTAGGCAACGACGGAGATCAGCAGCACACGCGCGGGGTCACGCAGCGAGAACCAGCGGAACACGCCGACGCCGGCCAGCGCGAGCGCCGCCCACCAGTACGCGTTCGACGCCCACTCCCATGCATCGCGAGTGTCTTTGTCCCAGACGTGCACACCCCCATGCGCGTCCGTCCAGAACACGCCCTCGCTGTCCACGTAATAGAGCCAGAACACCTTCTTCGCCGAGAGCCACAGCTCGTCGAGCGGATGATCGAGCGCCCATTCCAGACCTTCTTCAAAGCCGTCGCGGTTGATGCGCGCCTCCGCCTCGGCGGGCGGCAGGTCCGGGTAGCGGAAGACCAGCTCCGGCACCTGGCGGCCCTTGCCGTCGGCGTCGCCGGAGTGGCCGATGTAGAAGTTGGGCCCGGCGTTCGACGAGATCAGCACCCACTCGCCGGAGACGTCACGGTTCCGGAGCATCCACGGCGCCACGACGATAGCGACGACAGCGCCGGCGACAAGCACCCGTGATGCCGCCGCCCACCAGCGGAGCCCCGGTGCGCCATCACGCTGCTCGGCCAGCAACCACGCCGGGAGGAACGCGAGCGGCAGCAGGAGCGCCTGGCCGCGCGTGAGCGCTGCGTAGCCGACCACCGCGCCGAGGACGACGACGAGCAGAGCGTCGGGACGCCGCCGCTCCTCGATCGCCAGCCAGGCCGCGAGCATCAGCAGGGACGTGAAGAGCGTCTCCGACAGCGTGACGCCGGTGAAGAACACCATGCTCGGAAAGAGCGCGAAGATCGTCGCCGCGAGCAGCGCGCCGGCCTGGTGGCGCAGCGCCCGCAGAGCGACGCCGTACGTGAGCGCCACGGTGGCCGCGCCGAGCAGCGCATTGGCGACGAGCGCGGCGGTGAGCTGATGGTCGCCCATCGCGCCCTCCGGCCAGCCCTTGTAGATGCCGGCGAGCAGGAACGGATATCCGGGCGGCCAGAACATCGTCGTCGTGCCGTTCGGGTTCAGGTAGCCGGCGCCGTCGGCCAGCGAGCGTCCGAGGAAGTCGTAGCGGCCGGCGTCGTCGTCGATGGTCGGCTGAAAGTCGCCGATGGCGATCCACGCGAGGCGCACGCCGAGCGCCACGACGACGGTGGCGCACAGGACGGCGACGGCGAGGCGGGGGCGATGCACGAGGAAGTATCAGCGACACCCTGCGCGCGCGGGCAAGGTGACTCGTTATGGGCCGCGAGGGCAGCGTTAGAGCTGCGGCGGCCCTTCTTGCGCGCGCCGCCGCATCTCGGCGAAGTCGCCGGCGAAGTCGCTCAGCACCGTCAGCCACCAGGTGCAGCCGGCATCGGCGTAGTCGCGGACGTTCGGCCCGTTCCAGATCGCGCCATCGTGTGCCGCCTCGCCGCTCAGCACGACGTCGAAGGGCGCATCGCTCTCCCGGTGCGCCAGCGTGTCGTCGACGATGTCGCGCAGCTCGCCGGGCGTGAAGCTCTCCACGCCGCCGCCCTTGATCGGAAAGACGCCGTCGTACCGGGCGGCGCGGCGCCAGGCGCGCCGATTCGGCCACTCGCCGCCCACCCAGATCGGGATGCGCGGACGCTGCACAGGCTGTGGGAGAAACGCCGTCTCCTCGATGCGGAAGTGTGTGCCGTTGAATGCGTAGGGCTCGCCCGACCAGAGGCCCGTCAGCACCTCCAGCCCTTCGTCGAGCTTCTCGGCGCGCACGCGGGCGTCCGGCTCCTCGCCGAACGTCGAGTACTCCTCCGGCGGGAAGCCGAGGCCGACGCCGAGCGTGACGCGGCCGCCGGAGAGCCGGTCGAGCGTCGCCATCTCGCGCGCCAGCTTCCACGGCCGCCGGCGCGGCACCGGCGTGATCATCGTGCCGATGCGGATGCGCTGCGTGCTCACGGCGAGCGCGCCGAGCGCGATGGTCGGGTCGCACAGGCTGGGTGCCCACGACGGATGGCCAAGCATGTGATCCCAGATGAAGAGCGCGTCCCAGCCAGCCGCCTCGGCATCGCGGGCGATGGTGATGATCTTGTCGACGTCGGAGTACGTCCCGAGGTTCGGCAGCGAGATCGCGAAGCGCATGTGCTGAGCCTACGCGCCAGCCGCGACGTTCCACAACGCGATCCTGACACCGGGCGTCATCACAGAACCGGCCCGGCGGCGCTTCGTGCGCGGCGGCAAGCGGCCGGCGCCGCAGCCCGGCGTATCATCGACGTGCGGCCGTACGAGCTGCACGGGACGCGCTACTACCTCCTCCTTCTCGCGTACGACGCCAGCCCGGAGCGCCCACGCGAGGCGCGCGTGTCGCACGAGATGATGTACGACGCGCCGCAGCCGGGCGACCGTGACGTCGGTGCTGGGCGTGGTGGACCGATCGCTCGGGCGGAGTAGGGCGCGGCGCGGCGCCGGCGGTCAACCGCTGACGACCAACCACCATCTGCCCAACCCCAACGACTACGCCCCCAGCCCGCTACACTCCCGGCATGAGACCAGGCGCACGACCCGAGAACCCACACGAGCAGCGGATGAACCGGCAGTGGCACGCCCGCCACCCGATGCCGCGCAACCCCTCCCGGCAGCAGCGCATCCAGTGGCACGCCGAGCACGACCGCGAGTGCGCTTGCCGCCCGGTGCCGTCGTCGCTGGCGGCGGAGGTGGCGGCGCTGCGGCAGGCGGAGGAGCCGGCAGCCGCGGCGACGGCGGAGGCTGCCGCGCCGGCCACGAAGCACGAGACGCCGGATGCGACCGCCGGAACGGCGGCGGACGCCGGCGGCGAGCGCGCGGGAGGCGGCGGGCGGACCGCGACGAAGAAGAAGGCCGCATCGACGAAGGCGTCAGCGCCTGCGGCCAAATCGGCAAAGAAGGCGCGGCCGGCTTCCACGGCGAAGACGGCGAAGAAGGCCACCCGCACGAAAAGCCGCGGATAGCGCGCCGGGGACGCGCCGCGGCGCGCGCTCGCACCATCACGGACGCCCGAATTCTCAGCACCGCCGCCCGAGCTAGCGGTGGCAGCGGGAGGCCGGGCTGGATGCATTCCGCGTACAGCGGCCGCCCGTCGGGCGCCGTGTATCCAGTTTCAGTTAGAGCCGATGGTGAGGTGGCCGTTGCCGTCCCGGACAATCCGGCCGCTGCGGTCCCGTCCGCAGGGGGCGTCAGCACGACCAGTGGCGTTTCTTGCAGCGGTGCGCCGTCTTCGCCGTCCTGCGCAGACTGTGCCGCCACGTAGATCCCGCCCGCGCTTATTCCGATCACGGCAGCAGTAGCCACGAGCTTTCCGATTGTCGCAGCAATCGTCGAATGCATCATACTGGCACGGATTACCCCCCCGTCCGTCTGTCAAGGGTTTGCCCGACGGTCCGCACCGCCACTGAGTGAC
>DATMAH010000204.1:0-2197 GCA_035583735.1 Dehalococcoidia bacterium | reverse complement strand
GAGCTGCACGAACACCTCCAACCCCTCGGTGATGCTGGCCGCCGGGCTCCTGGCGAAGAAGGCGGCGGAGCGGGGGCTGAAGGCGCGTCCCTGGGTCAAAACGTCGCTCGCCCCCGGCTCCCGGGTCGTGACGGAGTACTTGAACGAGGCGGGACTGACCGCCTGCCTGGAGGCGATCGGCTTCTACACCGTGGGCTACGGCTGCACGACGTGCATCGGCAACTCCGGGCCGCTGCCGGAGGCGGTCTCGAACGCGATCCGCGAGGGCAATCTCGTCGCGGCCTCGGTGCTGTCGGGCAACCGGAACTTCGAGGGCCGCGTGCAGTCGGAGGTGCGGGCGAACTACCTCGCCTCGCCACCGCTCGTCGTCGCCTACGCGCTGGCCGGCACGATGGACATCGACATGCTCAAGGAGCCGATCGGCACAGGCGCCGACGGCGCGCCGGTGTACCTGCGCGACATCTGGCCCTCGCAGGCGGAGATCGAGGAGGCGGTGCGGACGGCGGTGAAGCCGGAGCAGTTTCGCGAGAAGTACGCGTACGTGTTCGAGGGCACGGACGAGTGGCGCAACCTCGAGGTGCCGCAGGGCGAGCAGTTCGCCTGGGATCCGGACTCCACGTACATCAAGCGGCCGCCGTACTTCGACGGCATGCCGGTGGAGCCGGAACGCCCGGGCGACATCCGGGGGGCGCGCGTGCTGGCACTGCTGGGCGACTCGATCACGACGGACCACATCTCGCCCGCCGGGTCCATCCCGCGCACCTCGCCCGCCGGCCAGTACCTGATGCAGCACGAGGTCGACCCGGACGACTTCAACTCCTACGGCGCGCGGCGCGGCAACCACGAGGTGATGGTGCGCGGCACGTTCGCCAACGTCCGCCTGCGCAACCAGCTCGCGCCGGGCACCGAAGGCGGATACACCCGCCATCTGCCCGATGGCGCCCCGATGTCGATCTTCGACGCGTCGGAGCGGTACCGCGCGGAGGGCGTGCCACTGATCGTGATCGCGGGCAGCGAGTATGGCACCGGCTCATCGCGCGACTGGGCGGCGAAGGGCACGGCGCTGCTCGGCGTGCGCGCCGTCATCGCAAAGAGCTACGAGCGCATCCACCGCAGCAACCTCATCGGCATGGGCGTGCTGCCGCTGCAGTTCGAGCCAGGACAGGACCGCGAGACGCTGGGCCTGACGGGCGAAGAGGCGTACGACCTCGAGGGCATCGCCGCGGGCGTCGCGCCGGGGCAGCGGCTAACGGTGCGCGCGACGTCGGCGGATGGCAGCGTGAAGTCGTTCAGCGTCGTGTGCCGCATCGATACGCCGGTGGAGGTGGACTACTACGTCCACGGCGGCATCCTGCCGTTCGTGCTGCGGCAACTGCTGCGTTCCGCCTGAGAGCCGGCCCGGCCTGTGACGGTCGCGGTACGCCAGTCCGACAAGCTTCGGCGCGGCGGGGCGCATCAGGGCGCAGCTGCGTGGGCCGCGGCTCGCAGACGGCCGCCGCCGTGGGCCAGTGGCGATCGCCGCGCCGGAGGAGGCCGGGCTGGATTCCATCCGCCAAGGTGGCGATAGGACGCCCGCATGCGCCGTTGGCCTCCGCGGCCATGGCGTCGGCCGTCCTCGCCGCGAGGCCCTGGCGCCGGACGGGGACACGGGCGGCGTCGACCGACCAGCGCCTGGCGGGCGCTCCGGCACCGCGCGCAACCTGATGCCGCAATCACCGCCGACACGCTCGGGCGCGGGGCCGTATGCCGCGGCCGTCACGTCACCTCGACGGATGAGGGACGGCGCCATCGCCGCGCGTGGGTGCCAGCGCCCGAACGCCCCTTAAGGGGCAACACCTAGGGGCCGACACTGAATTCAGAGGGAGGGCGGCCACGCGGGCGCGCCCTCGTGGAGTGTGGGTCCAGGGGGATGCGATGCGATTGCGGCTCATAGCACTGGCGCTCGCCATCGCCGTCACCGCTTCTGCGGGAGGCTGGCGCGATGAGGCGGAAGCGCAAGGCCCGGCCGGCCAGCCCACCGGCGACATCATCGTCAGGTTCAACCCCGGCGTCACGCTGGCGGATGTCGGCGCCGCGATCGACCGGGCCGAGGCGGACGCCATCGCCAGCACGGCGCCGTCCGGGCTGGTGCTGGTCGAGCCGGAGGCCGGCCAGTCGCTCGACGACGCGCTTGCCGAGCTGGAGTCGGACCCGCGGG
>DATMAH010000203.1:0-4793 GCA_035583735.1 Dehalococcoidia bacterium | reverse complement strand
GGCGCGTGCTGCCATTTTGGGCAGCAAGATGGCAGCAAATGATGAGGGCGATAAGCAGAAACCGGCCCGAAAAGGGGCCGGTTTAGATTCAAATGTTGGCACGGGTGGAGGGACTCGAACCCCCGACCGGCGGTTTTGGAGACCGCTGCTCTCCCAACTGAGCTACACCCGTGCGCCGATTCGAGTATACCGAATCGCCCGCACCCCCCCGCCGTCAGAGGCGGCGGCCGCTGACACGACCGCATGCGTCGCCTCCACCGCCGCTGCCATCTCGCGGACCGTCCCGGCCGCGACGCACCAGCGGCCCGCGTCGCGCGAATTCGTCTACGGCACGCGGAGCATCGAACAGGGGCCGGCTTGCAGCGGGTGGTGCCTCTACGCGCGCGCCGTCAGCGTCGCGGCGACGATGTCCGGGAAGTTGCTGCAGATGCTGTCGACGCCCGCCGCCGCCACGCGCGCGATGTCCCGCTCATCGTCCACCGTCCACGTCATGAACGTCAGCGACCGCATCTGGCCCCGCCGCACCACCTCCGGCGTCGCGAAGTCGTAGTACACGCTCACGCCCTGCGCGTTCAGCGAGAGCGCGAACCCGAAAAAGTCCTCCCAGTCGACGATGCGGCGTCCGTCCGTGAGCAGCGCCGCCGCCATGCGGGGCTCCGCCGCGCGCATCGCCTGCACCACCTGCGGCCAGAACGAGTGCACCTCGCAGTCCGCGACGGCGTTCGCGTCCCGCACGACGCGCGCCACCTCCTCCTCGATGCCCGTCTGCTTGATCTCGATCTGCAGCAGCGCCTGCCCGCGCGTCAGGTCCAGTACCTCCGCCAGCGTCGGGATCGGCTCGCCCTGGAAGCGCGGCGCGAACTGCCGCGCGCCCGCATCCAGCGCCCGCACAACCTCCAACGGCATCTCGTGGATGTCGCCGGTGCCGTCCGTCGTGCGGTCCACCGTGCTGTCGTGGATCAGCACCGGCACCCGGTCCGACGTGCAGTGCACGTCGACCTCGATGGCGTCGGCGCCCAGTTCGAGCGCTGCGCGGATGCCCGCCAGCGTGTTCTCAGGCGCGTGGCCCTTACAGGCTGCGTGCGACGTGACGAGCGGCCGCCTCATGCTCGCTCCCCGGCTGCCTGCATACGCAGCGATTATACGCTGTTCCGCCGCCCCTCACGCCGCCCGGTGTGCGAACGCCCGGCGCATCCAGCCGCGCACGCCCGAGCGCTCCTGCTGCACCAGCGCGGCCAGCTCCCGCAGCGCCGCGCGCTCGATGTCGGCGAAGATGGGCATCCGGTCGTCCGGCTGGTCGGACTCCGCGAGCCGCAGGCCGTTGAGCCACGCCCCACGCCACAACGACGTCAGCCACGCACGCACGCCCTCGCCGCCCGCGAGCGGCCGGTCGAAACGCAACTCGTCGCCGGCGAGAGCCGCCCGCGCGATCGCCGGTGCCGCCACCGCGAAGTGCTCGCCATAACGCTCGAACGCCGCCTCGCGCGCGTCGAGCTGCTGCCGCATGCCCGGTCCCACGCGCGCCAGCGCGATCGGCATGTCGTAGCCAATGTGCGCGCAGATCGACGCCCGCAGCGACCCGCCTCCGCTCATGAGGCGCTGCCGCTGCGCGGCGAACACCATCCTCCACGGCGCCGGCGTCGTCCCCAGCTCGCCCTCCGTCCAGCTCCGCAACGCGCGCAGGTACTGGTGCGCCAGGTCGGTCTGGAGCTGTTCGATCCAGTCCTCGGCTCCCAGCGAGCCCGACGCCACCTCCTCGCGCAGCCGCCGCACGTACATCCGGTACGCCGCCAGGAAGCGGCCGCGGTCCTCGATGCCGGCGGACTCCGACGCCGCCGCGAGCGCGCGCTCCAGCGCCCCCAGGTCGCCGGAATGGATCGCGCGAAGCCCCGCGGCGGACTCGGCCAGCGTGCGCAGCGACCTCACCGAATGCACCCCATCAGTCAACAGATCGGCTCGATCCCGCCGATGGTGAAGGTAGCGGTAGGCCGTCGTGCAGGGACGGCCGTCCGGCTACCTCCTTCCTCTGCCTGTGACGGGGCCTCGCGGTCAGCGGGGCCTCGTCCGCGTTTCGGGCGATGCCAGGGTCCTGCCAGAATTCCGCGTAGGCGAGCCAAACGCTTGACGGCAATCCTGGCCTGCTCTACGCTCGGCGCCAGTTCGTACGGACGCTACCGGCCCGTAGGTGAGTTAGGAGATGCTCACGTGAAGAAGACGCTCGTCTTCGGCTTTGCCGCGCTCTTCGCAGTCGCCGCCGGCATCGGCTTCCAGCCGGGGGGCGGCGACGACAGCGGCGCCGCCGAATCCGCCACCATCAACCCCGTCGTGCTCGTGCACGGCTTCACCGGCTCGCCGTCCTCGATGGCCACCCTCAAGTCCCGCTTCGAGGCCGCCGGCCGCCAGGCGTTCTCGATCGACCTCCCCGGCGAGAACAACGTGACGAACGCGCAGGCCATCGCGACCTTCGTGAACAACGTGAAGGCCCAGACCGGCGCCGCCAAGGTCGACCTCGTCGGCCACAGCATGGGCGGCCTCTCGACGCGCTACTACCTGAAGTCGCTCGGCGGCACCGCCAACGTCTCCGAGTACGTCTCGCTCGGCACGCCGCAGTACGGCGTATGGTCTGCATGTGCGCTCCCCACGAGCTATGGCGGCCAGATGTGCCCGTGGAGCTCGTTCCTCTCCAGCCTCAACTCAGGCGATGACACCCCGGGCACCGTTATCTACACCACCATCTACAGCACCGGCGACGAACTTGTGCCCAACTCGTCCTCGCGCCTCGATGGCGGCGCCTGTCACAAGCAGGTCAGCGGCATCAGCCACAGCGGTCTCACCCAGGACGCCGGCGTCTTCGCCCACGTCCTCACGGCCGTCGATGGCACGTGCCCGTGATGGGGGAGTGGTCGTTAGCGCGTAGTCGTTAGGGATCCGGCGTTCTCGAAGCGCCGCCCTGCTGTACCCGATCGGACCCGAGACGGGAGGGGATCGCCGGAGCTGCGATCCCCTCCCGCGTGCCATCATCACAGCTCTGACCGCAGGTATCGCGACCAGAGCGAGCGCGCCAGCCGGGACGCGTCGGCGTCGGCCCCGTAGCGCGTGAAGTAGGCGCAGATGTTGCCGACGTCCCGCTCCAGCAGCGTCAGCGCGTTCGAGTTGAAGCGCGCGTCCACGGCCTGCGGGAAGTCGATGATGCGGATCGCGCCCGGCCCGGCGTACAGCACGTTGTACGGCGAGAGGTCGCCGTGCACGCGGTCGCACGCCAGCATCAGCTCGACGTTCCGCATCAGGCGCTCGAACAGCCGGCGCGCCTCCGCCGGCTCGAGGCGGACGTTGCTGAGGGGCGGCGCCGGCGCGTCCTCCTCGCCGACGTACTCCATGACGATGATGCCGCCGCTCGAATGCACCGGCCGCGGCACGTCGCAGCCGCCCGCGTACAGCGTCCCCAGCGTGTCGTACTCGGCCGACACCCACGCCGAGAAGGCGAACTCCCGCCCGGCCCGCGACTTCTGCTCGATCGCGCGGGCGTAGCGGTCCTTCCGGCGCAGCCGGCCCTCGCGGTACATCGAATCGTCGGCGAAGCGGCGCGTGTCGGTGGAGCGATAGACCTTCGCGGCGAGCAGCCCGTCGCCGCCCGGGCCCTCGCAGAGATACACGGTCGCCTCCTTGCCGCTCTTGACGACGCCCAGCACGCCGCCGATGACGGGCGGCGCCGAGCGCGGCTCCATCAGCTCCTCCAGCGCGTACACCTGCTCCGCGATCTTGTTCTTGCCCAAGCGTGGTTCTCCTTCTGCGTGTACGTACCGATGCGCGTGCGATGCGTCGTGACATTGGTGATGTGCATGTGCGGACCTCCTCCGTCCGGCTTGGCGGCGCGGACGAATACAAGAAGGCCGCCCCGGCGGGCGGCCTCTGACGACGTGACGAGCGAGTCGTGGTTAGGCGAGCATCCGCGCGGTGCGCGACGGGACCGGGGCGACGGCATGGCGTGCGGTCATGTGGCACCTCCTGTCGGGATGGGCCGCGGGCGCGGCTACGCGTGAGGGTAGGGGAGGCGAATGGTGCGTGTCAATCGCGCCCCTCGGCTTTGTAGATGGGCAGTGAACGTGTCCCACGCTAACCCGGCAGTGATTCTGTCACACCATGAAGGACAGAATCACCTTGAACAGCAGACAGCGGCAGGCGGCTACGCAAACACGTTGGCGGCGCGCTGGGCCGCCTCGATGAGAGGGATCGGGTACACGCCGAAGGTCAGCACCCCCAGCGCCGCCAGCACCAGCAGCCCTTGCGTCAGCGCCGGCGCCGGCACCGCCGCCTCGCCCTCGCCGGACGAGAGGTACATCTGGCGCGCCACGCCCAGGTAGTAGAACGCCGACACCGCCGTGTTCACCACTGCGATCACCACGAGCCACACCAGGTCCGCCTGCACCGCCGCGTTGAAGATGTAGAGCTTCGCGATGAAGCCGGCCGTCGGCGGCAGCCCGGTCAGCGAGAGGAGGCAAAACAGCAGCACCGCGGCCGGGATCGCCGCGCGGCTGCCCATGCCGGCGTAGGCGGCGATCTCGTCGCTCTCCGTCCGGTTGGAGATCGCCATGACGGCGAAGAACGCGCCCAGGTTCGTGAA
This sequence comes from Dehalococcoidia bacterium, assembly GCA_035583735.1. Taxonomy (GTDB): domain Bacteria; phylum Chloroflexota; class Dehalococcoidia; order DSTF01; family JACRBR01; genus DATMAH01. The sequence continues at coordinate 172 of DATMAH010000203.1, read as the reverse complement.
CGCGTACGTCGCCAGGAAGAACACGACGCCGCTGGCGCCGAGCTGCGTCTCGCCGTCCGTCGACGCCGCAATTGCCGCCACGCCGACGAGGAAGTTGCCCGCCTGCGCGATCGAGCTGTATCCCAGCATGCGGCGGATGTTCGTCTGCCGCAGCGCCATCACGTTGCCGACC
>DATMAH010000202.1:0-5698 GCA_035583735.1 Dehalococcoidia bacterium | reverse complement strand
GCTTCATCCCGTCCCGGGATGAAGATCATAAGGCAGCCTTCGTCCCCGCGGACGCCCGCCTTAAAGTACGGCTGGTCTTGCGGAGCGTACCAAGTCTTCTTATGCTCCTCAGTCACCTCATCGAAGATCGCGTGGAACTGGTCTAAGAACTTGTTGTAAGCGGCTAAGCTCTTGTGGTTCGAGATCTCCGAACAACCGATGATGTCCGCGAACAGCACAACGATCGCTTGCTCGCGGCTCTCATGAGGCTGAGTTAGACGAGGGACTTTGGACCCGGAACTCGCTCGTCGCCGTATACGCTTCGGTCTCGCCAATGCTCCCCGCTGAGTCGCTAAAGCACACCCGTGCGAGCCAAACTCTTCCGAAGTAACTGTACCTGACGCACCGACCTTAGGCTCATCAACCGGCCACCGTCGGCTCAGTTCGCGGCGGCTTCGTACGGGAGGGCCATGGCGGGGGCGGGCTGGCCGTAGCGCGTCCACAGTCGGAGCGCGTGGCGCAGCGCCGTCATCTTCTCCTCGTCGCAGTCGATCCCGTGCAGCACGCAGCGTTCCAGGTGGAACTCCATCAGCCGCGCGCCCACCTGGTCGAGGGCGCTACGAATGGCCATGGCCTGGGTCAGCATGTCCTCGCACTCACGCCCCTCCTCCAGCATCTTCAGGACGCCGCGCACCTGCCCTTCGACCCGCCGCAGGCGTCCGGCGATGTCCTGTTCGAGCGTCCCGTGACTCATGCTTCACTCCCGGGGGCACTGTAAACAATACGGCTTGACATACCCCTCAGGGGTATCCTAAACTACCGTCAGGTGAGAAGTCAACGGATTCCGGCCGTGACAGAGGACAGAAGAAGGAGCGCAAACGTGGCGAAGCCAGCCGAAGTAACCGACGCCAACTTCGAGACCGAGGTCATCAAGTCCGAGCAGCCCGTGCTGGTCGACTTCTGGGCGCCCTGGTGTGGCCCCTGCCGCATGGTCGCCCCCATCGTCGAAGAGCTGGCGAACGAATACGAGGGCAAGGTCAAGTTCGTGAAGCTGAACACGGACGACAACATCCGCACGGCCACCCAGTTCGGCATCCGCAGCATCCCGACGCTGCTCGTCTTCAAGGGCGGCCAGGTGCAGGGCCAGATCATCGGCTTCCGGCCGAAGAACGACCTCAAGCAGCGTCTCGACGCGGTCCTCTAGGACCCGCCAGCCGGCGTACGATTCCGGGCCTGGCCGTGTGCGGCCAGGCCCGTTTCACGCGCAGTAGAGTGGTGACATGACGGCTGAACAGCGCGAGTACGACATCATCATCGTCGGCGGCGGGCCTGCCGGACTGTCCGCCGGCCTCTACGCGGCGCGCGCGCGTCGCGAGACGCTCCTCATCGAGCGCAAGATCACTGGCGGACAGATCGCCCTGACGGCCGCGGTCGAGAACTATCCCGGCATCGATAGCATCAACGGCTTCGACCTCTCGCAGGCGATGCTCAAGCAGGCGGAGAAGTACGGCCTGCGCACCATCTCCGCGGACGTCTCGGCGATCGACCAGGACGGCCCGCGTCACGTCGTCCGCACCAGTGACGGCGACTACACGGCGAAGGCCGTGATCCTCGCCGGCGGCGCCGACTTCAACAAGCTGGGCGTGCCGGGCGAGGAGCGGCTGACCGGCTACGGCGTCTCCTACTGCGCCACCTGCGACGGCGCCTTCTTCAAGGACCAGACCGTGGCCGTCGTCGGCGGCGGCGACGCAGCGATGGACGAGGGGCTCTTCGTCACGCGCTTCGTGAACAAGGCGTACATGATCCACCGGCGCGACACGCTGCGCGCCAGCGCCATCCTCCGCGAGCGCGCCTTCGCCAACCCCAAGATGGAGTTCGTCTGGAACACGGTCGTCGAGGAGGTCCTGGGCGACGGCAACGTCACGGGTGTGCGCGTGCGGAACGTGCGCACGGGCGAGACGCGCGTGCTCGATGTGGCCGCGGTCTTCGTCTTCATCGGCCTGACGCCGAACACGCAGTACCTGCGCGGGAAGCTGCCCATGGACGGCGGCGGCCACATCTACGTCAACGAGTGGATGGAGACGGAGATCCCTGGGCTGTTCGCCGCCGGTGACATCCGGGCGAACTCGGCGCGGCAGGTTGTGACGGCCGCCGGCGACGGCGCCACCGCGGCCATCCGCGCCGACCACTACCTCAGCGAGCGCTTCGGCGGCGAGCCCGGCAGCGGCGTCTGGGCGCCCAGCCCTCCCGTGGCCGCCGAGTCTGATTCCCGAAGCTAAATCGGCGATATCCCGAAGCGTGACGGCGACCGGCTGCCGATACTTTGCTGGGAGGAGCACGCCTATGGCTGCCGCCATCTTGTCCAGCGATGCCGCCGGCCGGCTCGTCTACCTCGCCGAGCAGCTCGCCAGCATGCACGCGGCGCCCGACATGGCCTGGCTCACCGGGCGCTTCGAGTTCATCGGCGAGAACGCCGTCGGCGCCAGTCTGACGCTGCTCGCGCGCCCCGACGCCAGCGAGTGCTATCGCGCCCAGCGCAGCGGCACGACGGGGACGGCGAACGCCCGCGCCCTGCGCGAGGACCTCCACATCGACGAGCTGAGCTCCAACCAGCGGGCCGCCCGCATCTTCGCCGAAGTGGCGGCGGACGGCCGCACACACACCTATGACGTGCAGGAGATGTTCGCCGACGCGGTCACCAGCCTGGCGAAGCACGTGGTGGTGGCGCCGATCGCCCACAACCGCGAGACGCTGGGCGCCGGCGTATTCGTGCTGCCGGAGCCGTCGGAGCTGTCCGAGCTGATGGCGGGGCTGCTCTGCCAGCACGCGGGCGTCGCCATCTTCCAGCTCCGCGAGCGCGAGGAGGCGCGACGGCTGCACTCGACAGACCCGCGCCTCTGGGTGCCCGACGAGGACTTCCTGCTGGCGCAGCTCCGCCGCGAGGTGGTGCGCGCCCGCCGCTACGGCCGGGAGGTGGGCGTTGCGCTGCTGCGTGTCGAGAACGAGCGCGAGGTGCGGCAGCGGTTCGGCTCCTTCTACGCCGGCCACATGATGCGGCGCATCGGCGCGCAGCTCATGTCCGTCGTGCGCGACTCCGACGTGGTCGGCGCGCTCGATGGCGCGTTCGCCGTCATCCACGCCGAAACGGCGATGCAGGGCACGCAGGTCAGCGCCGACCGCCTGCGCGACCGCGTGCTGGAGATGGTGCGGCAGCGCTTCCCGGAGGCGCCGTCGCTCGACGTGAGCGTGAAGGTCGTCGCCTACCCGGAGTCCGGCTCGACGCTGGAGGACCTGCTGCACGGCCTGCTCGGTGAGGCGGCGGAGCGATACATCCGGGCCGCGTAACGCGCGGCGCCATCCGCCGCTCACACCATCGCCCCCCAGACATACAGAGAGGGAGCCGGCGGCGGCTCCCTCTCTCGCTTGCCGTCGTGCGTGGCCCGCGCTACTCCTCGTCGGGCTCCGCCACGTAGCCCCGGGGCACCGGTGGCGTCTCGGGCGCCGGCTCGATCTCGAGCACCGCTTCGTCGTCCCCGGCGAGCAGGTCCTCCGGCGATGGCTCGCTGTCGCCGTCCTGGGGCTCGTCCTCATCGCCCTCGTCTGACGCGAGGTCTTCGTCGGCCTCGTCGCCGGGGAGCGCGCTGAGCAGGCCGGCGATGTCCTCGTCGTCACCGAAGAGGTCGTCGCCCTCCTCCAGCTCCAGCGATTCCGGCAGCGGGATCTCCTTCACCGGCGGCGGCGGCAGGTCGATGGGCGCGCGGGCCGGGATGAGCTTGCCGATGATGACGTTCTCCTTCAGCCCAAGGAGATGGTCCGTCTGGCCGCTGATGGCGGCCTCGGTGAGGACGCGCGTCGTCTCCTGGAAGGATGCGGCGGCGAGGAAGCTGTTGGTGCTGAGCGAGGCCTTCGTCACGCCGAGCAGCACCGGCACGGCCGTCGCCGGCTCGCCGCCCTCCGCCAGCACGCGCGCGTTGATGTCCTCGTAGTCGAAGCGGTCGACGATGTCGTTCGGGAGCAGCGGCGTGTCGCCCGGCGCGTCCACGCGCACCTTGCGCAGCATCTGCCGCACGATGACCTCGATGTGCTTGTCGTTTATGGTCACACCCTGTGACCGGTAGACCTTCTGCACCTCTTCGACGAGGTAGAGCTGCACCGACTCCGGGCCCATGATGCGCAGGATGTCCTGGGGGTTCAGCGAGCCCTCGGTGAGCTGCTGGCCGGCCTGCACCGCCTCGCCGTTTTCGATGCGCAGGCGCGCCGCCGCCGGGACGACGTACTCCCGCTCTTCCCGCTCCTCGTACACGACGGAGAGCCGATCCTTGCCCTTGAGCACGACGCGGCCCCCGATGCGCGCGACGATGTCGCCTTCCTTGGTCTCCGGGCCGGTGTCGGCCTTCTTCTTGGCGCGGGACTTCTTCGCCTTCGGCTTCTCCTCGGCGACTTCCTCCTCGGCCGCCACCATGAGCTCGGCGCGGCGCGCCAGCACCATGCCCTGCTCGATGACGTCGTCCTTCTTGACGTTGAGGTGGTAGCCGGACGGGACCTCATACTCGTCGGAGTAGAGCTCCACGCTCTTGATCCTGATCTTGCGCGCGTCGCCCTCGCGGACGACCTCGGCCGTGCCGTCGATCTCGGCGATCAGCGCCTGCCCCTTCGGCACGCGCGCCTCGAACAGCTCCTCCACGCGGGGGAGGCCGCTGGTGATGTCGACGCCGCTGGCGACGCCGCCCGTGTGGAACGTCCGCATCGTGAGCTGCGTGCCCGGCTCACCGATCGACTGCGCCGCGACGATGCCGACGGCCTCGCCCAGCTGCACCAGCGACCCGCGCGCCGGGCTGCGGCCATAGCAGAGCTGGCAGATGCCGCGGCGCGCCTGGCACGTCAGCGGCGAACGCACGTACACGCGCGCCATGTTCAGCTCTTCGATCCGCGCCGCCGTGCGCTCGTCGATCTCCTCGTTGAAGGCGGCGAGGATCTCGCCCGTCTCCGGGTCCTCGAGGTCCATCGCCGAGTGGCGGCCGATGATGCGCTCCCCGAACGACTCCAGCACGCCGGCGTCCGGCCGGTCGAGCCAGACGCCCATGCGTGTCCCGCAGTCGTCCTGGAGGATGATCACGTCCTGCGCGACGTCGATGAGACGCCGCGTCAGGTACCCCGAGTCCGCCGTGCGGAGCGCCGTGTCGGCGAGGCCCTTGCGGGCGCCGTGCGTCGAGATGAAGTACTCGAGCACGGTCAGTCCCTCGCGGAAGCTGGAGCGGATCGGCAGGTCGATGATGCGGCCGTTGGGGTCCGTCATCAGGCCGCGCATACCGGCCATCTGCGTGATCTGCGAGATGTTCCCCTTCGCCCCCGAGACGGCCATCATGAACACGGAGCCATACCGGTCGAGCTGCTGCTGGATCGTGCGCTTCACGTCCTCCGTCGTCCGCGTCCAGACGTCGACCGTCGCGTTGTAGCGCTCCTGCTCCGTGATGAGACCCATCTCATACTCATCTTCGATTTCGCGGATCTCCTGCTCCGCCTTCTCGATGAGCGCGGACTTCTCGGCCGGTACGCGCAGGTCGTTCACGGCGATGGTGATGCCCGACTGCGTGGCGAACTCGAAGCCCGTGCTCTTGATGCGGTCGACGACCTCGGCCGTCCTGTCGTTGCCGAGCACTTCGTAGCAGCGGGCGACCACCGTCTTCAGCATCTTGCGGTCCATCGGCTCGTTGATGAA
>DATMAH010000201.1:0-8018 GCA_035583735.1 Dehalococcoidia bacterium | reverse complement strand
GTGAGGGGACGGGGCACGCGATCCTCGAACCCCGGGACATCGCACGGTGATGGGCGGCGCAGGGGGGCCGATGCCTCTTGCAATCGACAAGCGGCGGTGCCACACTCAGGATCCATAGACGAGGCCGATAGTTCAAACGTGCTGCCCTGCGGCCTCCCGACATCGACAAAGCGAGAACAAACGTGGACCTCGGGCAGATCGAGGCGTTCGTACAGGTCGCCCAGCATCGGTCGTTCAGCAAGGCCGCTGATGCGTTGTTTCTCACGCAACCATCGGTGACGGCGCGCATCCAGTCGCTCGAGCGCGACCTGGGCGAGTCGCTGTTCGAGCGCAACGGGCGCGGCGTACGGCTGACGGAGATGGGCAGCGCGTTCCTGCCGTACGCGCGGCGCGCGCTGAAGGCGCTGCAGGAGGGCCGCGACGCCATCGACGGCATGCGCAACCTCGATATCGGGACGCTGAAGCTGGGCTCGGCGCTGACCGTGAGCACCTACGTGCTGCCGCGGATCCTGAAGAAGTACTGCGCGTCGTATCCGGGCGTAGAGGTGTCGGTGCACACCGGCCGGTCGGAGCAGGTGCTGCAGATGGTGCTGTCGGACGACGTGCACTGCGCGCTGGAGCGCACCGTGCACCACCCGGAGATCATGACGGTGCCGCTGTACGAGGACGACCTGGTGCTGGTGGCGGCGCCGGAACACCGCCTGGCGCGCGACGGCGCCACGAGCATTGAGGAGATCGGACGGGAGCCGCTGATCCTGTTCGACAAGGGGAGCAGCTACAACCAGCTCATCCAGGGCGTCTTCCGCCAGCACGGCATCGTCCCCCGGACCCTGATGGAGCTGGACACCATCGAGGCGACGAAGAAGATGGTGGAGGAGGGGCTGGGCGTCGCCCTGCTGCCCAAGGTCTCGACCGAACGTGAGTTCGCATCCGGCACGCTGACGCCCATCACGGTCACCGACGCGACGATGCCGCGCCGCCAGATCTCGCTCATCTTCCGCAAGAACCGCAAGCACACGCGCTCCGTGACGGCGTTCTTCGCCCTGCTCAGCGAGCTGTACGAGGTGACGATGCCCGAGGCCGCGCTGAGCGGGGTGGCGTAGTGGCCGCGCTCTCGCCCGCGGCACTCGACGTCCTCGAACACACCCCGTCTGTCCTGCGGGCGATACTGGCGCCGTTGCCGGCCGTCGTGGCCGAGACACCTGGGGCGGAGGGCTGGTCGCCGCATGACGTCGCCGCGCACCTCGCGTCGCTGACGGGCCCGACGTTCGTCGACCGCGTGACCCTGATGCTCGAGCAGGACGACCCTCTCGTGCCCGGGATCGACGAGCACGAGATCCTCGAAGCGTCGGGCCTGCGCGGCAAGCCGCTGGCGGCGCTGCTGGACGGCTTCGAGGCGCACCGCAAGGAGGCCGTGGCGTGGGCGCGCGGCATCACGCCGGAGCAACTGGCGCGCACCGGGCGGCACCAGGTCGCCGGCCCGTTGACCGTGGCGGAGATCATCAACCACAAGGCGTGGCACGACCTCATGCACATCCGGCAGGCGCTCACGCTTATCGGGGAGCCGCTGGACGAAGGCCGCGGCGCGATGCGCATCTTCACCTGAGACGCGCCAGTCTCAGCCGGATGCTCGGGCGCTCAGCCGGCACCTTCCCTTCGCGGGCCATCCGCGCGATCATCCTCGAATGAAGATCGGCGCACACCTCTCGACCGCGGGCGGGCTGCACACGGGCTTCGACCGCGCGCTGGCGATCGGCGCGGAGTGCATGCAGGTGTTCGAGTCGGCGCCGCAGCAGTGGGGCACGGCGCGCCTCGACGACGAGCAGGTGGCGGCATTCCGGGCGCGGATGGAGGAGACGGGCATCTCGCCGGTGTTCATCCACGGCAAGTACCTGATGAACCTGGCCAGCGCCGACGCGAAGATCTTCAAGACGTCGGCGAGCACGCTGCGCAGCAGTTTGAACATCGCGGGACGGATCGGCGCGCGTGGCGTCATCTTCCACACGGGCAGCCACAAGGGTCTCGGTCTGGACGCGGTGTTCGAGCAGGTGTGCGAGGCGGCGACGCGCGTGCTGGGCGAGACGCCCGAGGACACCTGGATGATCTTCGAGAACAGCGCGGGCGGCGGCGGCACCCTGGGGTCGAAGTTCAATGAGCTGGGCGAGTTCCTGCGCCGCATCGACAGCCCGCGCGCGAAGGTCTGCATCGACACCTGCCACGCCTTCGCGGCGGGGTACGACCTGCGCACGCCGGAAGCGGTGGCGGCGACGATGGCGGAGGTGGAGCGCGAGATCGGCTTCGAGAACATCGCCGCCATCCACTGCAACGATTCGAAGGCCGACCTGGGGGCGGGGCGCGACCTGCACGAGAACATCGGCGAGGGGAAGATCGGCGTCGATGGGTTCCGGGCCCTGATGGCGGTGCCGGAGCTGGCCGACGTGCCCTTCATCCTCGAAGTCCCCGGCTACAAGCTCGACGGCGCCGGCAAGGGCCCGGACAAGCCGAACATCGACCTGATGAAGAAGCTGCGAGAGGAGGCGCTCGGCGGCGCGACGCGGGCGCCGGCGGCGGCCAAGAAGCCGCCGCGCGCGAAGAAGTCCTAGCGCCGGCGCGGCAGTCCCTGTTGACGCGGAGGCCGCCATTCCCGCACCCTTCCACCACCCAGCCCGCGCACGAAGGACGGCCACCATGACCACCGGACTCTCCCCCTTCACCAGCCCCGATAAGGCGGCACGCTACGACAGCAGCCGCTACCAGGGCGCGACCGGACTCAACTGGTACCTCGCCGACCCGGCGCTCCAGCGCACGCTGCGCTTCCACATGACGGACCGCGACTTCGAGTGGGCGCAGCCGCTGCTCGAGGAGGCGGGCGCCATCATGGGCACCGTGGTCACGGAGGCGGCGGAAGAGGTGGACCGCGACCCGCCGCGGCTCGTGCGATACGACCGCTGGGGGCATGACGTGAGCGACGTCGTCATGCCGGAGGCGGCGGCGCGCTCGAAGCGGGCGATCCTGGACCTGCGGGCGCGGCTGCGCGATGCGGCGGCGGCCGCGCGCGACCAGGGCGTGCGGGCGGAGGTCGCCGGCTTCGCCGAGGGCTACATGCTCGACCAGGCGGACATCGGCATGACGTGCGCGCTGGGCACCGGCGCCGGGATGATCACGCGGCTGGTGTCCGCGTACGCCCCGCCGGACATCCGCGAGCTGGTGCTCTCGAAGTTCGCGTCGGGCGAGTGGGAGGGCGAGACGGCGCAGCTCTTCACGGAGCGCACCGGCGGCTCCGACCTGGGCGCGATGGAGACGACGGCGACGCCGGACGGCGACGCGTGGAAGCTCAACGGCTTCAAGTGGTTCGCCTCGAACGCGAACGGACAGGTGTACGTGGTGCTGGCGAAGCCCGTGGGCGCGCCGGACAACGTGAAGGGCGTGTGCTCGTTCCTGGTGATGCGGCAGCGCCGCGACGGCTCGCCGAACGGCGTGCACATCCGGCGCCTGAAGGACAAGCTCGGCACGCGCACCGTCGCCTCGTGCGAGGTGGAGTTCGTGGACGCGGAGGCGTTCCTGATGTCGGGCGAGCCATCGGGCGACGCGGACGGCGCCGTCGGCGGCGACGGCCAGGGGCTGGCGCGGATGATGCAGATGACGAACGACGCCCGCCTCGGCGTCGCGACGATGGGGCTGGGCTGCGCGCGCCGCGCGCTCGTCGAGTCGCTCTGCTATGCGGGCGTCCGCAACGCGTTCGGGCGGCGGCTGGTCGACCACCCGCTGATGAAGCGCAAGCTGGCGGAGATGATCGTCGACGTCGAGGCGACGCTGGCGATGCTGATGGACGCGCACGGCTACCAGAACCGCCTGCGCGAACGCGGCGCCGAGCGCCTGCGCCTGACGCCGGCCGTGATCAAGCTCAAGGCCGCGCGCCTGGGCGTGACGATGGCGAGCGATGCCATCGAGATCCACGGCGGCAACGGCTACATCGAGACGTGGCCGGTGGCCCGCATCCTGCGCGACGCGCAGGTGAACACGATCTGGGAGGGCCCGGACAACATCATCTGCCTCGATGTGCGCCGCGCGATGGAGCGCGAGCAGGCCGACGTCCCGTTCATCGAGCGGCTGCACGAGGCCGTCGACAACGCCGGCGAGCTCCCGGTGGTGGGCGTCGTCCGTCAGCGGCTGGCCGACCTCGAGGCGGCCATCGACGCGTGGAAGGCGCTGAACGCCGACGACCGCGAGATGGCGGAGGCGCGGCTGTTCCCCTTGGCGCAGTTCATGGGGGACGTGTACGGCGGCGCCGCCCTGGCGGAACAGGCGGCGTGGGAGCTGCGCGAGTACGGGGATACGCGCAAGGAGCTGGTAGCGGACCTCTTCGCCGAGCGGTACCTGGGCGAGCCGGGGCCGCTGCGCGGCATCGACGCGAAGTCTCACCCCGCGATCGAGCGGTTCGGCGAGCTGCTGGCAGGGGCGCTGGTCGAGGCGCGGGTGTAGCGCTGGTCGTTCGTCGCTGGTGACCACGGCGCCTCACCTGCGCGCGCCTAACCGCGCCTCTCCCGCAGGCGCGCGATGCGCTGGATGAGCCGCCTCAATCCATGCCCGGCGACAACGTGCCGGATCGCGGCGTCGTACGCACGCGGATCATGCGCCGCTCCGGCCACGACCGCCGTCCCCGCCTCGAAGTCGACGTGCGCCGACCTCACGCCCGGCATCGCGGCAAGCGCGCGTTCGGTCCGCCGGGCGCAGACCTCGTCGCAGACGATGCCCTCGATGCTCAGCCGGCTGATCTCGCCGTCTCGTTCCACCGCCGTCACGTTCGGCGCGGACAGCAGGCGGCTCCACTTGATGCGCATATCCCAGTATGACGGGTGGACTGCCGGGGGCGGCGGCCCTGCGTCGCTTGGGTAGCCGTCCGGCGGGCCGCCGGGGGCGCGGACCTGGGCAGCGCAGGTGCCCTCGGCGGCGTGACACGCCATACTGTCGGCCGCACCCGCACACAGACGGAGATGGCATGGAGCAGCGAGTCCTTCGCGTCGATATGGCGCGCCTGCAGGTGCGCGAGGAGCCAGCCCCGGAGGCCTGGCGCCTGCTCGGCGGGCGCGCGCTCACGTCGCACATCGTGGCGGCGGAGGTGGAGGCGACGGCGGACCCGCTGGGGCCGGAGGCGAAGCTCGTCTTCGCGCCGGGGCTGCTCGGCGGCACGGCGATCACGACGTCGGGGCGCACCTCGTTCGGCGGCAAGAGCCCGCTGATGGACGGGCTGAAGGAAGCGAACGTCGGCGGCGTGCTGGGGCACAAGCTGGCGAGGCTCGGCATCAAGGCGGTCATCGTCGAGGGCGCGCCGCGTGACGGCCGACTGCACCTGCTGCGCCTCGCGCCGGACGGGGCGTGGCGCTTCGAGGTGGCGGACGGGCTTGCCGGGCTGGGCACGTATGAGACGTCGCGGCGCCTGCTCGAAGGCGCAAGCGCGAAGACCCGCGCCGTCGTCAGCATCGGCCCGGCTGGCGAGCACCGGATGAAGGCGGCGTCGATCGCCGTGAACGACCCGGAGGGCCGCCCGACGCGCCACGCCGCCCGCGGCGGCCTGGGCGCGCTGATGGCGGCGAAGGGGCTGAAAGCCATCGTCGTCGACGACGGCAACGCGAAGAACGTCGAGGCGGCGGACCCGGCGCGCTTCCGCGAGGCGATGCTGCGCTTCTCACGCGTGGTGCTGGACGACCCGCGCACGCAGAACCTCTCGCGCACGGGCACGGCCGGCGTCATCAAGTTCGTCAACCGCGACAACGTGGCATCGATGCCGACGCGCAACCACCGCTCCGGCGTCTTCCCGCTGGCGGAGCGCATCAGCGGCCAGCGCATCGCTGAGCTGGGGGAGGAGCGCGGCGGCAAGATGCTGCCGTGCATGGCGGGCTGCATCATCAAGTGCGCCATCCTCTACAACGACGCGAAAGGCGAGCACATCACCAGCGCGCTGGAGTTCGAGACGATCGCCCTCTTCGGCGCGAACCTGGAGGTGGACGACATCGACGCGATCGCCCGCATGGATCGCCTGTGCGACGACCTCGGCCTCGACACGATCGAGACAGGCAACGCGTTCGGCGTGGCGATGGAGGCGGGCGTGCTGCGGTGGGGCGACTGGCGCGGCGTCGTGCGCGTGCTGGACGAGGACGTGCGGCGGGGCACGCCGCTGGGCCGCAACATCGGCAACGGCACCGTCGCCGCGGCGCGGGCGTGGGGCATCGGCCGCATCCCTGCCGTGAAGGGGCAGGGGCTGCCGGCGTGGGAGCCGCGCACGCTCAAAGCGATGGGCGTGACCTACGCGACGTCGCCGCAGGGCGCGGACCACACGGCCGGGCTGGTGACGGCGCGCGGCGGCGTCACGCACGAGACGCTGATGAAGTCGTCACGGCACGAGCAGCTCGTGATGGCGGCCGTGGACTCCGTAGGGTTGTGCCAGTTCTCGAACCCGGTGGAAGCGGACATGGCGGCGCTGGTGAGCGCGCAGCACGGCGTCGCATGGACCGTGGACGACGTGCTGGCGCTGGGCCGCCGCACGCTGGTCGAGGAGCGCGACTTCAACATGCGGACAGGGTTCCCGCCGGACGCGAAGACGCTGCCCGACTTCCTGCGCACGGAGCCGATCGATACCGCGGACGGCCCGCAAGTGTTCGACCTGGACGACGAGCTGCTGGAGCGGTTCTGGCAGTTCGAGTAGCGGCGGGCCGCGCTACTTCTTCGACGACTTCCTCTTGTTGACCGTGCGCGCGGCGATCTCCTTCGCGCGCTTCGTCGAGGCGCCGCGCTCCTGGTAGCTCTCCTTGATGTGCTCGTACTGCCGGTTCTGCTTCTTCGTCGCGCCGGCCACGTGCTTCTTCCCGGGCATAGCGTCCTCCTTCGATCCGAACGTAGCCCGCCGCCGGTAGCAGCCCCGTCACGATCGCGAAGACGTGCGCGACAATCGCATCAGGGACATCCTGCACGTATACGATATAGTCCCAGCATGATATGGGATTGGCAGTATCGCGTCTTCCCCGACCCAGGGGCGGGAATCCACGGCGTGTATTCGAGACACACGAAGTACGTGACAGGACGGAAGAGTCCGTTCGCTATCGACTTCTGGGTGTCGCACGACTGGCTCGGCGGAAACGGCCCACCGAGCTTGGTTCTCTTCTTTCGAAGCAGCGACGTCCCCGCTCCTAAACCATGGGATTACATGAGACTGCGTCTGCGCATTCCAGGGGAGTCACGACGGGAGTACTGCAGTGAAGCGCTGGACAGCACAGGGAGAACAGCTATAACCGGCGTATACGTAGACGCTCACTCGATTCCCAATCCCCCGCCTGACTTCCTCACTCTCTGGGTGCTCGGTAGGCGACCTAGCGTTGACCAGATCGATTAGCCTCTTGCCCGAAGACGCGCGCGACAATCGCATCAGCCCTCCGGCACCAGTCCGGTGAGGTCATCGGCGCGGCTGCAGGCGGCGCACGATCGCCTCGTAGCGCTCGCCGTGCGCTCGCGCCGTGATGCGGCGGCCCTTCGCGCCGTCGTACTCCAGCGTCAGCAGCAGGTGCTGCTCCGGCAGCTCGGCCGGCGCGCGCTCCGGCCACTCGACCACCAGCACGCCGTCCGACGCCAGCTCGTCGAGCGCCAGCTCCGCCACCTGCTCCGGCTCCTCCAGCCGGTACAGGTCGGCGTGGTAGAGGCGCAGCGCGTGGCCGTCGTACTCGTTCATGATCACGAACGACGATGACTTGATCGCGTCGGCGACGCCCATGCCGCGGCCGATGCCCTGCGCCAGCACCGTCTTGCCCGCGCCCAGCTCGCCGGACAGCAGCACCACATCGCCCGCCCGCAGCAGGCGGCCGATGCGCTCGCCGATGCGGCGCGTCGCCCCCGGCGTCGCCGTCCGCAGCTCCGCGCGCCCGCTCACGCGCGCCCCCGCAGGTGGTCCCAGCCGGGCGACGCCAGCTCGATCTCGTCGCCCGCCGCGCCGAGGACACGCACGCGGTCGCCTTCGGTGATGCGGCCGA
>DATMAH010000200.1:0-2219 GCA_035583735.1 Dehalococcoidia bacterium | reverse complement strand
CACACGCATCCTGCTGCCGCGAGAGTGAGCCGGGCCGCCAGCCTAGCTTCCAGCGGCCACGGCCGCGCGATGGCCGATGCGGCGCTCTGCATCCGTGGGACGCGGGACCGATGCGAACATGCTGAGCTTCAGCCACGAGGGGAACGCGCGCTGGAGCCGCTGCGGACCCTCCATCACCAGCGACTGGTTGCGGATCGCGTCGCCGATGCGCAGGTTGCCCGCCCAGATCGTGACCATGGTCTGCACGCGCATCGTCACCTTCAGATCGACCGGGAAGCCGGGGTCGCTGAGGCAGAGGTCCGGCTCGGGGTCGCCGCTGTTCACGACGAGCCACCAGTAGCGCTTGCCCTTCAGGGCATCGGGATAGTCGAACATGATCGTGGTGCGCCCGGGCGGGAAGCGATCAAGGTCGAGGCGGCGGCGCATGTCCCACATGACGAGCGCCGGGTCGCGTTCGACGCCGCGCTCGCCCTTGGCCCAGCGGATGCCCCAGGCACCCAGCGCCTCGACGATGGGACGGAACTCCTCGCCCGCGGGCGTCAGGTGGTACTCGCGGCCGTGGCGGTCCGGCGCCGGTCGCGATTCAATCACGCCTTCCTGCTCGAGGCGGCGGAGCCGCTGGGAGAGCAGCGTGGGGGACATGAGGGGCATGCCGCGGCGGATGTCGTTGAAGCGGCGGCTCCCCATCATCAGCTCCCGGATGATCAACGGCGTCCAGCGCTCGCCGAAGACGGAGATGGCCTGGGAGACGGGGCAGTATTGGCCGTAGGTGCTCATGCGCCGATGATAGCACCGCCGCCCTGCCTCCGCTCCAGTTTTTGGACTGGAAACGGCTCGCCCACTGCCCTAGCGTTAGGCAGATCAGATCGCTCAGGAGGCAGACATGACCACGCAGACCACGACGAGCACCAGGCAGGACGCCGTCGCCATCGCACAGGAGCTTGCGGAGGAGTTTCGCCAACGGGCAGCCGAGTACGACCGCACGGGCGAGTTCCCGAAGCAGAACTACGACAGGATGCGGAAGGCAGGTTATTTGCGCGCCATCGTGCCGGAGGAGCTGGGCGGGCTGGGGGCGACGCTGCCGGAGATGGCGCGCGCGCAGCAGGCGCTTGCACGCGGCTGCGCGTCAACGGCGCTGGCCGTGAACATGCACCTGTTCCAGGTCGGAGCCGCCCGCGACGGCTACGTGAAGACGGGCGCGAACGAGCCGGCGCTGCGGCGCATCGCCGAGCAGGGCATCGTGCTCGGCTCCGCCGGCGCTGAGGCAATCGTCGCCGGCGCCTGGACCACGCCGACGACAGCCGTGCGGCAGGACGGCAACTACGTCGTCAACGGGCGTAAGTACTTCGTCTCGCAGGCGCCGGGGATGGACGTCCTGCGCGTGAACGCGATGGACAGCGAGACAGGCGAGATCATCGTGCTGGCGGTGCCCGCGAGCACGCCGGGCGTGCGCGTCGACGAGACGTGGGACACGACGGGCATGCGCGCCACCGCCAGCCACGAGGTCGTCCTCGAGGACGTGACGCTGCCCGAATCGGCCGTGGCGGCCCGGCTGCCGGGCTCCGAGCCGCTGCGGACTCCCCAGTACGCCGCCATCCTCCGCTGGTTCTGGCCGCTGATGTCGAGCGTGTACCTCGGCGTCGCGGAAGAGGCGCGCGCGATCGCGCTCGGGTCGCTCGGCAAGGCGCGCAACAGCGCGCTCCGCGACAACGTCCTGACCGACGCCATGATCGGCGAGATGGAGCTGCACTTCATGACGGCGCTCAGCGCGCGCGACCACCTGGCGCCGCAGCTCGCCGAAGCGCCCGAGCCCGCGGACGTCATCCGGCTCGGCATCACGCTGAAGGAGATCACGGTCGAGCACGCCATCGCCACCGTCGAGAAGGCGACCGCGATCATGGGCGGGACGTCGTACTTCCGCAAGTCGCCCATGGAGCGGCTGGCCCGCGATGCGCGCGCGGGGCGCTTCCACCCGCCGTCGGCGCCGGTGGCGCAGCAGATCCTCGGCAGTCGCGTGCGGTAGGCGACCGGCTCGTAAGCTAGGTTTCACCGGGATTCGGGACAGCGCGAGGAGGGCCGAGTTCACTTGGGCCCTCCTCGCCGTCCTGGTGAGTGTCACCGGCCAGGCCCCATCGCCACGGCGGCCGTAGTACAATCGCCGCCGGCGAGGGCGCCGGTGAGCGATGAAGCGCATCGTCATCTGCTGCGACGGGACGTGG